>JBFXEK010000349.1:0-2965 GCA_050180155.1 Thiomonas sp.
TGGCGGCAGTCCTCGGGTTTTATCTAGTCTGTTCGGCGTGGGGTCGATATCGCACTGCGCAAACCGCCACCGGGCATCACAATGCGATGCGCACGTGATCGCCCTCCGGGCGGCCGAGCAGCGACAACAGATTGGCCATCGCCGCCTCGCTTCCTGGCGCCGCCCGGCCGGTGCCGGCAAACTGCAACGCCTGCCCGTTCCACACCCCTTTTCCTTGCAACAACAACGGCCCCTTGTCGCTGCGCAACTCCACCTGCGCCTGCGCGCCCCGCCCGGTGACGGTCAACGTGTAGCTGCCGATCGGCGCGACCACGCTCAGCCGCGACGCCACGTCGGGCAGATCGATCTGCGCCGACCCGCTCAACCGCAGCCGCCCGGCGACCGATTCTAGGTGCACGCCGCGCAAGGTGAACTGCGCCTGACCACGCAACGCAACGGTGTTCCACGGCGTGCCCAGACCGTCGAGCACCGACAGCGGCAGCGCACCTTGCCACGCGGCGTCGGCGGCGGCGCCAGCCGGTCGAAACGACACCGCCGTCTGCGACCAGCCCAACTGCACGTCGACGGCCAGCGGCTGCGGCGACACTGCGGGCCAGTCGACGCGCGCCAGCAGCCGGCCGCGCCACAGCCCTCCGAGCCGGACGGTCCACCGCAGCGTGCCCGGCAGCACCGTGGCACCGCGGCTTCCCGCGCCGCCTTCGAGCACCAGCAGCGCCGAGCCGTCGCGCCAGGTGCCCTGCGCTTGCGCCAGCAGCACATGCTGGCCGCTTGCCGCCCAGACCGCCGCGCTCAGCCAACTCGCCGGCGCCTGCCACAGCAGCGCCCACGACGCACCGAGCGCGGCGGCAAACCACAACCAGCGGCGGCTGGGCTTGCGTTGGCGCCGCGGCGGCTTGCGCCGGTCGCGGCCTGCGGCAGCGCGCACGCCGGCCATTCATCCGCCCTCCGCGCCCTGCCGCGACAGATGCACCGTGCCGTCGAGCAGGCCGGAGGCGCCACGCTTGAGCTCGGCGGCATCGACCTGCGCCGACCAGTCGCGCCGCGCGGCCTGCGCCAGCGCCGCCAGCGTTGCCGGACGCAGCGCGGAAAGCTGCAGCGTGACCTCGCCGGGCAACACCTGCACTTGCACTTTGGCCTTGGGATCGACGCGCTTGAACCAGTCCAGCAGCGCCGCCTGCAAGTCGCCACTGAACGCGGGCACGGCCGGCGCGTTGCGTAATGCGGCGAGCTGCTGCGCCTGCTGCTGCAACATCTGCACCTGCTGCTGCAGGCTGGCGATGCGTTGCGGCGCAGTGTGTAGCGTGCGCCACGCCGGACGCACCGCCAGCGCCCACAGCAATGCCGCCAGCACCACGGCCGTTGCCGTGGCGACGAGCACGCGCTCGCGCGGCGACAGCGCCGCCCAGCGCCGGCGGCTGGCAGCCACGGTCTGCGGCAGCCCGCGGTACCACAGCGCCGACAGCGAGGCGACACGGTCGTTGGCACTCATAACGCTCCTCCGTGGACGAGCAGCACGTCGCCTTGCGCGCTGCAGTTCAGCGCGGCGCTGGCACAACGCGCAGCGGCCTGCGCCGCGGCATCGCCCGGCAGGGTGAGCTGCAGCTGGCCGGTGCTGAACTTCAGCGCCTTCGGCACGACCCCGGCGGGGACGACCTCGCTGGCACGACCCATGAGGACGTCCAGATCACCATCGCCGGGGCGGCCTGCGCGCAGCCGCGCGGCATCGAGTGCTCGCTGGATCTGCAAACGGGCGTCCAGAATCGCCGGCACTCCCGGCAACGCCGCCAGCGCGGTGGCGTCGAGTGTGCGCTGCAGCCGGCTTTCCTCGTGCGACAACTTGAACGCCACGGCGTTCATCCCCACGAGCTGCACCACGGCCAACAACACGAGCAGCGAGGCCACGCGCCGCCACGCCGCAGTGGCGAGTTGTTCTCTCAACCCGAGCCAGCCGCGCGACAGGGCGTGCTTGAGCGCCAGATCGAACTGCCGGAGCGTCCACGGCGACTGCGCAGCACGCGCCAGCCAGCCCGCGTCGCTCAAGGTCTGCGGCGTCAGCCCGGAGGGCAGGTCGAGCCAGCTCAGCTGCGGCTGCGCCTGATCCTGCACCCAGAGATGCTCGGGGGTGACGGGGATCGGCAACGCCTGCGGCGCGGCGGCATCGGCAGCGAGAATCAGCGGCAGCCACGCCGCCTCGCCCTGCTGGTCGCGCCACAGCAGACGCGGCCCCTGTCCCACGTCCTGCAGCAGCGCGTCCCCCGGCGCCAACAGCGCGGCTTCGGGAACGACGCTGTGCGGCTCCAGCCCGGCCTGGGCGAGATCGGCAATCGCCTGGCGCAGCCGCTGCTTGGGCACCGCGCAGGCCAGCGTGATGCTGCCGTCCTCGTTCTGCGGCCCAGCGGCCAGATGCAGTTCGGCGGCGTCTTGCAACAGCCGGTCTTCGAGCGCACCGGCGAGTGCGGCCTGCAAGCGCGCTGCAGGCAGCGGCGGCAGAGACACGGCCAGCACCGACGCGTCCACCGCATCGACCACGGCGACCACGCGCGCGGCGCGCGGCAGCAGCGCCGCCTGCTCGCGCCCGGCGGCCAGCAGCTTGCCGTCGGCGCCGAGCAGCGCGTACGCCAGCGCGGGCAGCGGGTGCGCGGCGGCCAGCGGCGGCAGGCGGAGAACCAGGGTTTGCATGGTGGCGGCGATTGTAGAGACGCTGGGTGAGCAGCAAGGATGTGAAAAAACACGATGTTGCGCCGCGTTGTTCAATGTCCACAGGCAACGCGGTCAGTTTGCTCCCGCTGCGGCTTGCGGAGGAGCCGCCAACCAGGGGGGGACGCGCTCGATGCGCACCACCTGGGTGAACAGCCCGGCACGCTGGATCAGCGCGCGCTCGGCATATTCCAAGTGGCCGATGCGCACCCGGGCGATGGCGTCGAAATAGCCGGTGGCGACGCTGACGAGTTGCGCGTTGACCTGC
>JBFXEK010000350.1:0-2961 GCA_050180155.1 Thiomonas sp.
CAGGAAGGTGACCGGGGCCAGAGGGGAGAAGTCGCGCGAGCGGATGGCGTACAGCGCGCCGGTGGCGCCCACCGTGGAGTGAAACCGGCTTTCGGCCTTGCGGATGGCTTTTTCATACCGCAAGTACAGGCCGATGTGCTGCCCGGTGTGCGTGTCGCTGGGGCGATGCACCAGCTCACCGCTGACCGCGCCGACGGCGGGATCGCAAAAATCGGAAATCAGCCGGCGCACCGCCTGCGGCGCCAACTCCTGGCGCACGTCGCAGAACACGACGAACTCGGTCGGCACCGCAGCAAGTGCCAGGTTGAGCGCCACTGCCTTGCCCTGGCGTTGTGCGTAGCCGAGCACATGCACCCCGCCCAAGGCGCGCAGCACGTCGAGGCTGCCGTCATCGCTGCCGTCGGAGACGACGACGATGTCCACCTTGTCCTGCGGGTAGTCGAGCGCGCGCAGGTTGGCGATTTTCGCCGGCAGACGTTGGGCTTCGTTGTACGCCGCCATGACGATGGTCACGCGCGGCAGCGCGGCATCGTCGAGCAGTGGGCAAGACGGCAGGGGGCGGCGGCTGGCCAGCGCAGCGATGAGCAGCGGGTAGCCGAAGTAGGTATAGGCGATGAACAGGGCGGCGGCCCAGAACAACACGGTGGCGGTCATGGCGATGTCGCCTGGGCGGCGGATGGCGCGAGCCGCAACAGGCCGTCGCGTACACAGCTCAGCCATTGCTGTTGTGCAGCGCGGGTGGTCACGGCGTGATCGACGTCGGGCAGGTGGGCGAAGATCAGTCGCTGATGGTGCTGTCGTTGCAGTCCCAGCGCCTGGCGCAACTGCCCGGCGTAGTTGACGGCGCTGAAGTCGGTGCCGGCGCTCAGCACCATCACCCCGGTGCCCCGCTGCGCCAGCGCGAGCAGGTTTTTGCCGAGTTCCAGCCGGTCGATGCGCGCATCGGACGCCAAGCCGTCGTCGGACGTTTGCGGCGAAGCAACCGCTCGCCAAGTCGCCAACGTCTTGCCGGCCTGGTGCAGCGCGGCGTGGGCACCGCGCAGTGCCGCGCGCAGCCAGGCGCTCCAGGCCCGCGGGCCCATGCCATGACGCCGCAGCCGCATCCCCAGGGAGCGCAGCACGCTGCGCAGCGTCCGGTAGGAAAACGCGTCGTACAAGACGATGGCGCTGACACGAGGATCGGCCTGCGCCGCCCAGTAGCTCGGCAGGGCACCCGAGCAGAAACCGACGAGGGCGAAGCGTTGCACGCCGGTGTTGCTCTGCAGCGCGTCCATCGCCGCGCGCAGATCGGCGACGACCTGTTCTTTGTACGACAGGCTGCCATCTGCGCGCTGGCTGTCGCCCATGCCATGCAGGTCGAAGCGCAGCGCGGCGATGCCTTGCGCGGCCAGCAGGCGGGCGAGTTTGACATTGGTGCGATGCGCGCCGACGCGGTGGATGACCCCGGCGTTGAACAGCAGCACGCCCCACGGCGCCGTCGCGCCGCCAGCGCTGGCGGCGAACGACACCGTGCCGAGCAGGGCGTCGTGCAGACCGAAAGTGAGGGTGGTTTCACGCATACGCAGGCTGGCCGAGAAGATCGAGCAGGCGGTTGATCCAGTGCATCGGCACGATCGCCGTTGCCGCGGCGCTGTCTGTGGCCCAGTCGATGCGCGCCTGGCTGTCGGCCACACTGACGCCGGCGGCGTGCTCTACCCCGGCCTGGGCCAGTTGCCGGCGGGCAGCTGCGGCGTCGGGTACGAGCAGGCTGACGCGCTGCGCCGGCAGCGGCAGCAGCCACGCCGCGGTCATGCGCTCGATTTGCGCGCGGCAGTCTGCGCTCAGGGCGAAACCGAGGGCTTCGTCGTCTGCTTGCGGCAGCATCGCCCGGCGCAGCCGTGCGCAGGCCGGCCAGCGCGGGCCGTAAGCCCGGTTGAGTGCTTCGAGGTTGGCTGCGGCGAGCGCGGCAAGATAGGCGCGGCCGTCGAGCACGGGGTCGATGAGCAGCAGATTCGCCGCTGGCCGCGACGCCAGCCGTGCCGTCTGCAGCGCAATCGACGCCCCGAGCCGCAGTCCGGCGGCCGACCAGCGCTGGGCATGGCTGCGGCGCAGCAGTTCGTCCAACGCGACTCCGGCGTCGCCGATGCTGCCCTCCACGTCCCAAGCGTCATCGTCTCCGGCGGAATCGCCGCTGCCGTAGTAGTCGAAACGCAGCACGGCAAATCCAGCAGCCGCCAGCCGGTCGGCCATGACGCGGTACAGACGGTGCGCGCGGATGGCCTCCTGGCCGAAAGGATTGCACAGCAGCACGGCATGGCGCCGTTCGGGAGCGTAGGCCGCAGGCTCGTGGTAGAGCGCAACGAGTTCACGCTGCCCGTTGATCAAGCGTACCGGCGTCATGGCTGCACCTGCGTCAGCCCGGTGGTGTCGTATTGCACCACGTGTCGCAGCCTGCCTTGGACCGCCAGTGCTGCGGCATGTCCGGCAGGCGCGGGCAAGGGCGTGAGCGTCAACACGTCTGGTAAGCCGGGCCAGGCTACGCGCTGGCAGGTTGCCGCCAGGCCGACGTGCAGCGCGCCGGGCTCGATGCTCAGCCCGAGCCCGAGGGCTTTCAGCCACGCCTCTTTACGCGTCCAGCAGCCGCAAAACACCGTGTCATGCTCGCTAGCGGGCAGGCGCAGCAGCGCCTCGCGTTCGCTGGTGGTGAGGACGGCGCAGAGGAGCGCCGCGTCGGCCAGACCGGGGCGGATGGCCTCGATGTCAATGCCGACCGCCGCCGTGCGGCTCACCCCCAGCAGCGCCATGTCCTGGCTGTGGCTGAGGTTGAAGCGCAGCTGCGGAACTGGTGCTGCGCCAGCGAGTTCGGGCTTGCCCAGCGGGCCGGCGGCCCAGCGCAGGGTTTGCGGCGGCTGGCGCAGGTACAGACCGAGGATGCGGCGCATCCAGGCATGTGCGGCGATGAAACGCCGGCGGTGCACGGCG
>JBFXEK010000351.1:0-2948 GCA_050180155.1 Thiomonas sp.
TGCTGGGTCTGGGCATTTTTTTTGAAGACACGCCAGACGGCGACACCACCTGGGGCCAGTCGCTGCTGTCCGGGCTGGAGATCACGCTGGTGCTGGTGTTGGGCGCCTGGCTGATCGCCGTGGCGCGGGGCTGGGTGCTCGGCGTGGTGCGCACCACGCGCAGCCGGCTATGGGTGACGCTGGGCAACGGCTATGTCGAACTGTTCCGCAACATCCCGCTGCTGGTGCAGTTTTTTCTCTGGTATTTCGTTCTGCCCAGCGTGGTGCCGCCGGTCAAACGCTTCGCCAACGCCGTCGATCCGGCGACGTTCCAGTTGCTCACCGCGGTGGTGTGTCTCGGGCTGTTCACCGCCGCGCGAATTGCCGAGCAGGTCAAGTCGGGCATCCTATCGTTGCCGCGCGGGCAGATGATGGCTGGTCTTGCGCTGGGGCTGACGCCGGCGCAGACCTACCGCTACGTGTTGCTGCCGATGGCCTACCGCATCATCATCCCGCCGCTGACCTCCGAGTCGATGAATCTGGTGAAAAACTCGGCGGTGGCCTACTCCATCGGCCTGACCGAGCTGTTTTTCCGCACCCGCGAAATGGGTGAGATGACCTTCCGCTACTTCGCCGCGTTCGGCGCGGCCACGGTGCTATACGTCGCCGTGGCGTTTTCCATCAACCGCATCATGGCCTGGGTCGAGCGGGCCACGGCGGTGCCGGGTTATCTCGGCGGAGCCAAGTGATGGGTGGGTTCGATCTCGGCGCCATCGTCGCCGTCCTGCCGTTTTTGCTCAAGGGGCTGGCGTATACCGTGCAGCTCACCCTCGTCGCGGCCATCGGCGGCACGCTGCTTGGTATTTTGCTGGCGTTGGCACGGTTGTCGTCGATCAAGCCGCTGTCGCTGCTCGCCGCGGGCTATATCAACTCGATGCGCTCGATTCCGCTGCTGCTGGTGATTTTCTGGTTCTACTTCCTCGCCCCGGTGATGCTGCAATGGCTCAGCGGCGCGGAGTACCCGCCCAAGATCGGTGCCGAGCGCTCGGCATACTTCACCTTCATCCTGTTCGAAGCCGCGTACTTTGCCGAAATCGTCCGCGCAGGCATCCAGAGCATTCCCAAGGGCCAGCTCGGTGCCGCCTACGCGCTGGGGCTGACCTACCCGCAGGCGATGCGGCTGGTGATCCTGCCGCAAGCGCTGCGCAATATGCTGCCGGTGCTGTTGACCCAGACCATCGTGCTGTTCCAGGACGTGTCGCTGGTGGCGC
Source organism: Thiomonas sp. (assembly GCA_050180155.1). Taxonomy (GTDB): domain Bacteria; phylum Pseudomonadota; class Gammaproteobacteria; order Burkholderiales; family Burkholderiaceae_C; genus Thiomonas. The sequence continues at coordinate 1,251 of JBFXEK010000351.1, forward strand.
TGCTCAACGTCACCGACTTCGTCGGCGCGGCGATGAAAATCGCCCAGCGCGACAGCCGGGTGGTGGAAATGTATACCTTGGTCGCGGTGGTGTACTTCGTGCTGAGCTTTGCCCTGTCGCAAGGGGTCAAGCGGCTGCACCGGCGCATCGCCATCGTGCGCTGAAGGCGTTTTCGACGAACCGTTCCATGACTCAACCCACCTCCGCAGGCGCGGCAGCGCCGATGATCGACATCCGCAACGTCAGCAAGTGGTACGGCGACTTTCGCGTGCTCACCGACTGCACCACCCAGGTGCGGCGTGGCGAAGTCGTCGTCGTGTGCGGGCCGTCGGGCTCGGGCAAATCGACGCTGATCAAATGCGTCAACGCGCTCGAGCCGTTCCAGCAGGGCGACATCGTCGTCGATGGCATTTCCCTGGCCGATCCCAAGACCAATCTGCCCAAGCTGCGCGCTCGCGTCGGCATGGTGTTCCAGCACTTCGAATTGTTCCCGCACCTGACCGTCACCGACAACCTGACGCTGGCGCAGGTCAAGGTACTCGGCCGCAGCAAGGCCGAGGCGCGCGACAAGGGGCTGCTCTACCTCGACCGCGTCGGCCTGTCCAAGCAGCGCGACAAGTATCCGGGGCAGCTCTCGGGCGGGCAGCAGCAGCGGGTGGCGATCGCCCGCGCGCTGGCGATGGACCCGATTGCGATGCTGTTCGACGAGCCGACCTCGGCGCTCGACCCGGAGATGGTTGGCGAGGTGCTCGACGTCATGGTCAAGCTCGCCGAGGAGGGCATGACCATGATGGTCGTCACCCACGAAATGGGCTTTGCCCGCCGCGTGTCGCACCGCGTGGTGTTCATGGACGCCGGGGCGATCGTCGAAGACTGCTCCACTGCCGAATTCTTCGCCGAAGGCGGACAGCGCAGCGAACGCGCCGCGCAGTTCCTCGCCAAAATCCTGCACCACTGAGCCTCAGGCTAGCATGTCGGTGTCGACCCGCCAGACGCTGTCATGACCGCACAACTCCTCACCCTCACCCGGCCCGACGATCTGCACCTACATGTGCGCGACGGTGCCGCGCTGCGCGACGCACTGCCGTGGACCGTGCGGCAGTTTGCCCGCGCCATCGTCATGCCCAACCTCAAACCGCCGGTGGTGCAGGTGCAGCAGGCGATCGACTATCGCAACCGCATCCTTGCCGCGCTGCCCGCCGGCGCCGACTTCACCCCGCTGATGACGCTCTACCTCACCGATGCGACTTCGCCGCAGCTGGTGCAGCAGGCGTGCGACAGCGGCCTCATCCACGCCTTCAAACTCTACCCGGCCGGGGCGACGACCAACTCCGACAGCGGCGTGACCGAGCTCAAGCGGATCTACCCCGCGCTCGACGCCATGCAGCGCCTGGGCATGCCGCTGCTCATCCACGGCGAAGTCACCGACCCCGAGGTCGATGTGTTCGACCGCGAGGCCGTGTTCATCGACCGCCACCTCGTCGCCCTGCGTCGCGCCTTTCCGGCGCTGAAAATCGTGCTCGAACACATCACCACCGCGCACGCCGCCGACTTCGTGCGCGCCTGCAGCGAACGCGACGCCCGCGGTGCGCCGCTACAGGCCGCGACCCTCACCGCGCACCACCTGCTGCACAACCGCAACGCCCTGTTCAGCGGCGGCCTGCGCCCGCACTACTACTGCCTGCCGGTGCTCAAGCG
>JBFXEK010000352.1:0-2920 GCA_050180155.1 Thiomonas sp.
CAATTGGTATCGCAACTGCAAAACAGCGAGGTCGATCTGGCCATCATGGGACGTCCGCCGCGCGACATGGCCACCCGTGCCGAGCCGTTTGCCGCGCACCCCTTGGGCATCATCGCCCCCCCCGGGCATCCGCTGTTGAGCGGCGAAGTCATGCCCGCCGAGACGCTGGGGCGGTATGGCTTCATCATCCGCGAACCCGGCTCGGGCACGCGCGCGGCGTTCGAGGAATACCAGCGTCAATACCAGCTCGACCTGCCGACCGTGACCGAGATGGACAGCAACGAGACCATCAAACAGGCGGTGATGGCCGGCATGGGAGTGAGTTTTCTGTCGCTGCACACCATCGGACTGGAACTGCACAGCGGCTTGCTGGAAGTGGCGCCGGTCGAGGGCCTGCCCCTGGTGCGCCGCTGGTACGTGGTCAACAGCCTGGCCAAGCTGCTGTCGCCCGCGGCCGAGACCTTCCGCTATTTCGTGCTCGAACACGGCGAGACGTTTCTGGCGGAAAACTTTGGCGCCCTGCAGCCGCTGCCGATCGACTCCGCAGGAGCCACGCCGGCAGAGGAAGGCGGCGCAGACGGCACGCCGCAGGGCTGACAGTCAGGCCGACGAACGCGGCACGGTCAGTTGCATCAGCGCCGCCAGCGGCGCGGTTTCGGCGCGCAGCACGCGCGGGCCGAGCGAGACGGCGGCGAAACCGGCGGCCAGCGCCAGCGCCTGTTCCGCGGCGTCGAGCCCGCCTTCGGGGCCGGAGAGCACGCAAACGCGCTGCCCCGGCGCCACGGCAGGCAGGGTCTGCGCCGCGTCCGCCTGTGGGCTGAGCAGGCAGCGCATCGTCTGCGGCGGCGGTTCGCGCAACCACTCGGTGAGGTGTCGCACCGGGGCGATGTCGATGAGGGTATTGCGGCCGCACTGTTCGCTGGCGGCGATGGCAATGCCGCGCCAGTGCTGCAGCCGCTTGCGCGCGCGCTCGCCGCTGAGCCGCAACACGCTGCGTTGGGTGATGAGCGGCTGGAGCGCCGCGGCGCCGAGTTCGGTGGCTTTTTCCACCAGCCAGTCCATGCGCTCGTTGGCCGGCATGCCCACGGCCAGCAGCACGCGCTGCTCGGCTTCGCGTTCGACCGCGCGATGTTCGATCAGCTCCACCTGTTGCGCCGTGTGCAGCCGCGCCCGCCACTCGCCGCCGCCGCCGTCGAACACCACCAGCTCGGCGCCCGGGCGCAGCCGCAAGACCTGGACGTGGCGCGCCGCAGCCGGCGGCAAGGCGCACCAGCCGGCGCGCAACGGCGGGTCCACATACAGGCGCGGCGGCATGGCGCGGCGGGATGTCCTCAGCGCAGCAGGTCCAGCAGCGCGTCGGTATCGGCGGCAAATAGCCGCACGCCCTCGGCCAGTTTGTCGCTGGCCATGCGATCGGCCTGCAGCGCGGCGCGGAATTCGGCCTCGCCGATCTGCGGCGGCAGCGTGTCCTCGACCGCGCCGGGGTGCGCCGGATCGAGCTGCCGCGGCATCGGCAGCGTGGATGCCGCCAGCGCATCGAGCAGCGGCGGCGCAATGGTGAGCAAATCGCACCCGGCGAGCGCGGCGATCTGCTCGATGTGGCGAAAGCTCGCCCCCATGATTTCGCTGCCGATGCCCTGTTGCTTGTAGTAGCGCCAGATGCGCCGCAACGCGCGCACCCCGGGGTCGCCCGCGCCGCGCATCGCCGCGTCGTCCCAGTGGGCCGCGTGCTGCTTGTGCCAGTCGGTGATGCGCCCGACGAACGGCGAAATGAGCTGCACCTGCGCCGCAGCGCAGGCGCGTGCCTGGGCAAAGCTGAACAACAGGGTGAGATTGCAGCCGATGCCCTGCTGCTGCAACTGCCTTGCCGCGGCAATGCCCTCCCAGGTCGAGGCGATTTTGATCAGCACCCGCTGGCGCGGCACGCCGTGCGCGGCGTACAGCGCGATCAGGCGTTGCGCCCGCTGCACCGTGGCGGCGGTGTCGAACGACAACCGGGCGTCGACCTCGGTGGACACGCGCCCGGGCACGCGCTGCAGGATTTCCACGCCGAACGCCACCAGCAGCCGGTCCATGCGCTCCTGCGCGTCGGCTGCGGGCTGCGCGCGCACACGCTGCACCAGCGCGGCAAAACGCGGATCGCGCGCGGCCTTGAGGATCAGGCTGGGGTTGGTCGTGGCGTCCTGCGCGCGGTAGCGCGCCACCAGATCGAGGTCGGCGGTGTCGGCGACCACGGTGGTCACGGCTGACAGGGCTTGCAAGGCGCTCATGGCCCGCATCCTAGCTGCTTGGCCGCGCTCGCTCTGCACGGCGGCGGCCGGCGGACTCAATCGGACAGCCAGTTGCGCACGTAGGTGTCGAGCAGCTCGCGCACCGACTCGGCTTTGATCACCAGCCCCAGATCGATCATTTCCGCGCCGATGGACTGCGGCGCGGTGTGCGCCGGCACCGGGCCGGGAACGAGCTGGTTGGCTTCTTCGCGGAAAAACACCGCGGCCACGACCCCGGCGAACCAGATGGTGCGTGCGCCGTCGCCGCGCGGGCGCAAGGGATCGTCGCGCACGACGAACACCGGGCTGCCGCTGGAGCCGGGATAGACCGCGGCGTCGATGAGAAACTGCTTGGCGCCTTCGAAATCCAGTTCCAGCGGCGTGGCCGTGGTGCCGCGGCGCAAAATCGGCATGAGGTTGACCTGGTCCCACACGCCGCTGGGATAGCCGACGAACAGCACGTCTTCGAGCGCGTCGAAGCCGCGCACGGTGGCCGCGTCGGGGATGCTCCGGCTGTCGATGGCGTGGTAGTACAGCTCGACGCCCAGATCGCGCGCCGCGCGCCCCAGCGGCCGCAGCGGCACGATGGCCAGATCGACCTCGGGGTCGGGATGGCAAAACCACGCGGCGGGAAAATCGTCGATGTTGAG
>JBFXEK010000353.1:0-2918 GCA_050180155.1 Thiomonas sp.
GACGATCTATCACAACCCGGATTGCGGTACCTCGCGCAACACGCTGGCTCTGATCCGCCATGCCGGCATCGAGCCTACCGTGATCGAGTATCTCAAGACGCCGCCGAGCCGCGAGCAATTGATCAAGCTCATCGATGAAGCCATGCTCAAACCGCGCGAGGCGCTGCGTGAAAAGGGAACGCCCTTCGCCGAGCTGGGGCTGGCCGAGGCCGGCATCACCGATGACGTCATCCTCGATGCCATGTTGAAGCATCCGATCCTGATCAACCGTCCTTTTGTGGTGACCACACTGGGTATACGGCTGTGTCGACCCTCGGAGGTCGTACTCGACATCCTGCCGCCGGTAACACAATCGTTCGTTAAGGAAGACGGTGAGGTAGTAATTGATACCCATGGCCAGCGGACCTGATCAAAAAGCGATCGAATGAAATTGTCTAACAGCGCGGCTGTCGTATAGCATCAAGGGATGTATCGGTCTGCGCCATCACTGCTGACTCGCCTGCGTCGCCACCGCGGATTGTGGGTGTTGGCCGTGGCCGTGTTGCTGATCAAGCTGATCAGCGGATCGATCTGCGTGGCCGATGGGCCTAGTGCGCGATTCGCTTCGGCGACCGCGGCTGCCCCGACCACCCTGGTGGCGGATACAGCCGTCAGTACGGTATCGGCTGACGATGCGAACCCCTGTCTTCTGGGTGAAGGGCGCAGTTGCCATTGTGCCTGTGCGCATTCGGTGACGCTGCCGGCCAGCACGCCGCTTCCCCTCGCCATGATGGAAGCCCGTTTCGCACCGCTCGCCCTCCATTCGGGATTCACGCCGGCCACGACCGGTTCGCTGCTACGCCCTCCGATCGCCTGAAACTGCTCCGTTTCGCGACACCGCCGCTTGTGCGGTGCGTCGCTTCGTGACCGTTTTCAGGAGATCGCTTCATGTCTGTTTTTCGTTCGGTGCCGATCGGCGCCGTGTGTCTGTTGTATGCGGCGATGCTCAGTGCCGCCCCCGTATCCTATCCTTCCCCATCCGCAGTTCCCCTACCGACATCGTTAGCATCGTCTCCCTTGCAGGAGGCGGTGCGCCGTATCTGGCAAGCCAGTCCCGAGGTGCAGGCCGCGCGGGCCGACCTTGATGCTGCTCAGGCCCGTGCGCGTGCCGCTGCACAGCCGCTGTATAACCCCTCGCTGGCGCTCGATGCGGAGAATGCCGACGCTAATCGGCGTACGGCGGGCGTCAGTCTGGCGCTGGATCTGTCCGGCAAACGTCGTGCCCGGACCAGCCAGGGCGAGGCCGAACTGTTGGCTGCCGAAGCTGGCTACAACCTCTTGCGTCGTGACGTTGCTGCCCGTTGGCTGAAAGCGTGGTCCACCGCCGCACTCGCGGCCCGACAGAGCGAGCTGGGTCAGCGTCGCCTGGCGCTGATGCAGCGCTTCGATGACCTGGCCGCGCAGCGGCTGAAGGTCGGCGACATCAGCAGTCCGGAGCGCGATCTGGCCGGCTTGGCCTTGGGCGAGGCGCAGGTGCAACAGGCGACGCTCGCGGGCAATGAAGCGGCGGCTCGTGCGGCGCTGCTGGCCATCAGCGGCGATCAACTGACCGCGCTGCCACCGTTGCCCAAGGGCCTAGCACCGGCGGCGGGCAGTGTTACGCCGTTGCCCGTCGACGAGCTGCCCGAACTGCGTCAGGCTCACGCCCAGCAGGCGAGTGCCGAGGCCGGAGTGCAGGTCGCCCGTCGGGCACGCATACCCGATCCCACGCTCAGCCTGACCGGCGGCCAGGTGCGCAGCGGGCCGCGGACCGATCAGGTGATCGGCATGAGCGTGTCGATACCGTTGCCGGTACTCAATACCGGACGCGCCGAAGTGGATGCCGCCCGCGCGGAAGCCGATGCGGCGGCGGCCGGCGTGCGCTCGCGCCAGTTCGTGTTGCTCGCGAGATTGCAGGAAGCGCAAGCCCGTTACGCCGCCTTGCGCGGTGCGACCGAAGCCTTTCGCAGCGGTCGGGCTGCCGCGTTCGAGGATCGCACCGCGTTGCTGGAAAAGCTCTGGCGTGCCGGCGAAATCAGCACGTCCGATTACCTCGTGCAGCTCAAACAGAGCCTCGACACCGCGTTGTCCGGCCAGGAACTGGAAAGCCAGACCTGGCAGACCTGGTTCGACTACCTCACCGCTGCGGGCCGTCTGACCGACTGGCTCGATGGCCGTACTCAGAACGGCCCGACGCAGGACCGCCTTAATCAGGATATCCCCCGATGAATCTCTCTCTTTTGAAACGCAGCCTGCTGGGCATGGCGCTGCTCACCGCGCTGGCCGGCCCCGTCATGGCACAGGAACTGGCTCCCGCCAATCCGCTGGCGCTCGATGCCAAGGCGATCAAGGACGCCGGCATTGTGCTCGACAAGGCCACCCCACGTGCCTTGACCGATGAACTGAAAGCCCCCGGCGAAGTGAAAGCCGATGCCTATTCCACCGTGCTGGTGTCCTCGCGCGTGGAATCGCAGGTGCTGGCCCGCAAGGCCAAGCTCGGCGACGTGGTAAAGGCCGGCACGCCGTTGGTGGTGCTTTCCAGCGTGCAGGTCGCCGAGACGCAAGGCGCGTTGATCGTGGCCGAACAGGATTGGCAACGCATCGCGTCGCTCGGCCCGCAGGCGGTGTCGGCACGCCGCTACAACGAAGCGAAGGTGCAGCGCGATCAGGCGCGCGCCAAGTTGCGTGCCTACGGACTGTCCGACGGTCAGATCGGCGGCCTGCTGCGCAAGGGTTCGGCCGGTGCCGATGGCAGCTTCGAGCTGCTGGCCCCGGCCGCCGGTCGCGTCACCACCGACGAGTTCTTGGTCGGCGAGCGGGTCGAACCGGGCCGCACCTTGTTCACCCTGGCCAAGGAAGATTCGGTCTGGGTCGAAGCGCAACTCGCGCCGGGTGACGCC
>JBFXEK010000354.1:0-2912 GCA_050180155.1 Thiomonas sp.
GCCACGGTGCAGAGCAGCGACGCGGTCAAGGTCATCACCGTGCGCACCACCGGCTTCGATGCGGTGGCCGCCAGCGGCGGCAGCGCAACGGTCGAGGCGGTCGCCGCCGTGCCGGATGCGGGTTTGTCCACCCTGGTCGGCCGCGAGGCGACCAAGAACGAACGCCCCGAGCTGACCTCGGCCAGAATCGTCGTCTCCGGCGGCCGCGGGCTGGGCAGCAAGGAAAACTTCGAGGCGGTGATGATCCCGCTGGCCGACAAGCTCGGCGCCGCGCTGGGCGCCAGCCGCGCCGCGGTCGACGCCGGCTACGCGCCCAACGACTGGCAGGTCGGGCAGACCGGCAAGATCGTCGCGCCGCAGTTGTATGTCGCCGTGGGCATTTCCGGCGCGATTCAACACCTGGCCGGGATGAAGGACAGCAAGGTGATCGTCGCGATCAACAAGGACGAGGAAGCGCCGATTTTCGGCGTCGCCGACTATGGACTCGTCGCCGACTTGTTCACCGCGGTGCCGGAAATGGTCAAGCAGCTCTGAAGCTGGGTAGCGGCGCCCGTTCACAACCCCAGAGGCTGACCCACAGCCCGATACCCGACGCCCCTAGACGGAGACTCGCATGCCCTACACCGCCCCGATCCGCGATCTGCTGTTCGACCTCGAACACTTGGCCGGTTTGTCCTCGATCGCGCAACTGCCCGGATATGAAGACGCCACTCTCGACACCGCCCGCGCGGTGCTCGACGAATGCGCCAAATTCAACCAGGATGTCATCGCGCCCTTGAACCGCACTGGCGACGTGCAGCCGGCGACCTGGGCCGACGGCCGGGTTGCGACCACGCCGGGGTTCAAGCCGGCGTTCCGCCAGTTCGTCGAAGCGGGCTGGCAGGGCCTGCAGCACCCGGCGCAGTTCGGCGGTCAGGGGCTGCCCAAGAGCATCGGCGCGGCGTGCACCGAAATGCTCAACAGCGCCAACCTGAGCTTTGCGCTGTGCCCGCTGCTGTCCGACGGCGCGATCGAGGCGCTGCTGACCGCCGGCAGCGACGCGCAAAAACAGCGCTACATCCCGCGGCTGATCTCGGGGCAGTGGACCGGCACGATGAACCTGACCGAGCCGCAGGCCGGCTCGGACCTGGCGCTGGTGCGCAGCCGCGCTGAGCCGCAGGGCGACGGCACTTATCGCATCTTCGGCCAGAAGATTTTCATCACCTACGGCGAGCACGACATGGCCGAGAACATCGTCCATCTGGTGCTCGCCCGCCTGCCCGACGCGCCGCCCGGCGTCAAAGGCATTTCGCTGTTCATCGTGCCCAAGGTGCTCGAGGACGGCCGGCGCAACGACGTGTGGTGCGCGTCGATCGAGCACAAGCTGGGCATCAAGGCCAGCCCGACCGCGGTGCTGGTGTACGGCGACGGCAAAGGCGAGGTCGGCGCCGGGGCGATCGGCGAACTGGTCGGCGAGCCCAACCGCGGCCTCGAATACATGTTCATCATGATGAACGCCGCGCGCTACGCCGTCGGGCTGCAGGGCATTGCGGTGGCCGAGCGTGCCTACCAGCAGGCCGCGGCCTACGCCAAAGACCGGGTGCAATCGCGCCCGGTCGACGGCAGCAGCGCGCAGGCCGTACCCATCGTGCATCATCCCGACGTGCGCCGCATGTTGATGACCATGCGCGCGCTGACCGAGGGCTGCCGCGCGCTGGCGCTGGTGGCCGCCAGCCTGCACGACGTCGGCCACGCCCACCCCGACGCGCAGCAGCGCGCCGCGCACCGGGCGGCGTATGAATTCCTCGTGCCGCTGGTCAAGGGCTATTCCACCGAAATGAGCATCGAGGTGGCGAGTCTGGGCGTGCAGGTGCACGGCGGCATGGGGTTCATCGAAGAAACCGGCGCGGCGCAGTATTACCGCGACGCGCGCATCCTCACCATTTACGAAGGCACGACGGCGATTCAGGCCAACGACCTGGTCGGCCGCAAGACCGTGCGCGACGGCGGGCAACTGGCGCTGCAATTCGCCGCCCGTGTGGCCCAAACCGAAGCCGCGCTGCAAGCCAGCGGCAACCATCAGGCGCAGGCGATGGCCGCGCAACTCGCCGCCGCCCGCGGCGCTTACGAGCAGGTGGTGCGTTTCATCGCCGAGCACGGCAAGTCCAACCCGAATGCGGCCTACGCCGGCAGCGTGCCGTATCTGTTGCTGGCCGGCAATCTGCTCGCCGGCTGGCAATTGGCGCAAAGCTGGCTGGCCACGCGCGAGCTGCCGGCAGAAGACGCGGCGTTTGCCGCAGCCAAGCGAGCGACCGCCGCGTTTTACTGCGCGCACATCCTGCCGCGCTGCAGCGCGTGGCGCGACGCGGTGCTGCAAGGCGCCGACAGCGTGATGGCGTTGCCGGTCGAAGCGTTCTGACCCGTTCCCGCCGGGCGGGTGCGGCTCGCCCGGTTTCCTCTCCCCTGAGACTTGCCAATGGCCCTGCCTGCCGTTCTGTCCCGTCTGCGCCTGCCGGTGATCGGCTCGCCGCTGTTCATCATTTCCAACCCCAAGCTGGTGATCGCGCAATGCACCGCGGGCATCGTCGGCAGCTTTCCCGCGCTCAACGCCCGGCCGGCGCCGCAGCTCGACGAATGGCTGGCCGAAATCACCGAGGCGCTGGCGGCGTGGAACGCCGCGCACCCCGAGCAGCCGGCGGCACCCTTTGCCGTCAACCAGATCGTGCACAAAAGCAACGACCGGCTGGAGCAGGACATGCTGCTGTGCGCCAAGTACAAGGTGCCGATCGTCATCACCTCGCTGGGGGCGCGGCCCGAGGTCAACCAGGCGGTGCACGGCTGGGGCGGCATCGTGCTGCACGACGTGATCAACCAGACCTTCGCGCACAAGGCGGTGGAAAAGGGCGCCGACGGGCTGATTTTGGTCGCCGCCG
>JBFXEK010000355.1:0-2909 GCA_050180155.1 Thiomonas sp.
AGGCCCGCCTTGCCGACCCTCTCGCAACACCGCGCATGTGCGCACACGGACGCGCCGCAAAACACGCTCCACTGCCGCGCTGCAAGCCGTCCTGCGGCATGCGGCGCGACATGGCGGCGTGTCGGCTCACGTTTTTTTGCAGCGGGCGTCGCGCGAAACTGCGCGGCCCGAGGGCGGGCCGCAACGCAAAAAGCGCGCAAGAGGTCGTTCAGTTTTGCGCGGGCTGCGGTGCGCTGGCTTGCGCAGAACTGGCGGCAGACGGCAGCTGCACAGCGCCGCGAATGCGCGACAGCAGCGGGCGCAATTCGACGCGGGCGGCATCCAGCCGTGCTTCGATTTGCTGCAAAGTGGGCGGCTGCAATCCGAGCGATTGCATGCCCTGCCCGATCGCGAAAATCACCCCGGCGAAAATCGCCAGCGCGAACAGAACACGGGCGGCGAAGAGCGTGAAAAGCAGCATCAACCAGCGCAGCAGGGTTTTCATTTCTCCGCCCCGGGCTGCGGCCAGTCTGAGAGATTGGAGAAGCTGAACCGCGCCCAATGCGCGTCGGTCAGCTTCACGTTGTCGCCGCCTACTTTGACCACGCTGACGCGGCGCAGGGCACGCTCCACGGCGTCCGCGCGGTTCTGCGGTGAGATGTATTGCACGCGGTCGTAGCGCCCGGACTTGATGTCGCGCAGGGCCTGCGGAATGATCTGCTGGTAGCGAAGCGGGGTCTTGATCGTGCGCTCGATTTCGACGGCGATGCGCTCGCCGGTGGGCGATGTTGCCAGCGCATCAGGCACTTTCAATAGCCCGGTGTTGTACAACAACTTGCCCGCTTTCCACGCCCAGCCTGCGGCTTCGGCCTGCAGGCGCGCGCGCTGGGTGTCGAGGTGGTGTTGCATGAATTGCAAGGACGGCAGGCTCTCAAAACGCGGGCAATCGGGCGCTGCGTTTTCGGAAAAAGCAATGCCGGTCGGGGTGATGCCCCAAGCCCGGCGCAGACGACCGAAGCCTTCGACTTTCTCGGACTTCACCAGCCCGTCGCGCGCCATTCTGGTCAGCAGAACTTGCACGCGGCGGGCGCTAAGCGAAAGCAGCCTGCAAAGAATCGGCTCGGTGGTCCAGACTTCACCACTCGCCAAAAAATCGAGCACGATTTTTTCCTTGGCCTGCGCGCGGGCGTTGATCTGCGCGCGGCTCATGCGGGGGATGTTGGTCATTCCAGTTCTCCGGTGATGGTGTTGGAAGAGCCGCTCTGCGGCTGCATCGCCGGACCCGCAGCGCCTTGCAGACGGCTCAGGATTTGTTCGTCGCTCAGGTCGAGCAGGCCGTGCTTTTCGAGCAAGGTCAGGATTTCAGCCTTGCGCTTTTCCAGGCGCTGGGCTGCTGCGATCTGCGCTTCCAGCTTCTCGCGTTTTTTGATCAGGGCGTTGATGGTGGGCATGGTGGTTCTCCTTCAGGCTCGGTGGTTGGAATGGCTGGATGATCAGCGCCGGTCGGCGCAGGGTGGGCAGCCGCTGCGGGAACAGCAGCCGCCACATGTGGCGACCGATGGCTTTCATTTCGGGGCTCCCACATGCGGCGGTTGCGGCGGCGGGGGCGGCGCGCCGTGGTCGGCGACCAGACGCGACAGGACCAGCGCGGCGACGACGAGGATTAGGGCGGCGAGCGCCAAGCGGGCGATGGTCTTGCGGTTCTTCATGTTGATCTCCTGAGGAATGCGGATACGTCTATTCACGCGGCGGCGAAACGCGCGAGATGGCGGCGGCGAGAATCGCTTGAGGGGTGCAGCCGCACATGCAGGTCAGCCGATACCTGCCAGCTTCGAGCACGACTTCCAGGCTGGATGCGAGCGCGCCGCGATGCGCGGGGCAGCGCATCAGCCAGTGGCCGCTATCCACGGCGTCCGCCGCGTGCAGCAGGGTCAGCAGATCGTTCGTATTCATGGCAGTGGTGTGACCAGTTGCAAGCCGATGAACCCGGCCTGCCCATCCATGCGCGGCAGGCCGATCAGGTTGATCCCGATGTCGGTTTGTACATCGCGGATTTGCAGCAGCCCCGCGCCGAACAGCGGCGCGACGGGGTTCTCGTCGCGGCTGTAGCCGCTCACCAGGCCGAGCATCAGACCGGGGCGCACCAGCCAGCGCCAACCGCCGGGCTCAAGACGCCAGGCCCACGGGGTGACCGCCAGGGCGGAGTAGAAGCTGGGACGGTCATAGCTGTTGCGATAGGCGCCGGTCATCGCCGTGGCGATGGTCGTCACCGGCCATTCGAGGCCGAGACCGGGATTGAAGTCGTTGAAGCGGGCGCCGCCGCCCAGGCGCGAAGGGAAGTGCACGCTTCCCAGGCTGGTGTCGAGGCTCAACGTGGGGATGGCGGTGACAAACTCGGCGCGGGCGGCGGGGGCTGCGTAAGCGGCGGGATCGTTGATGGTGTCGGCGCGGGCGGCGGGGGCTGCGGCCAGCAGCGCGGCGATGATGATGGCAAGGCGCATGGTGGTTCTCCGTGGGGATGGGGATATGCACCTATTCACCGGGCAGCGAAATCGCCGGACCCAGGCGCCCCGCAGGGGCAGCCACAACGGCGCCCATCAGTGGCGGGTGGCGCCACGTAGGGGCAGCCGAGCCGATGGGCATTGGGTGTGGCGCGCGAAACGCGGCCACAAGGCGCCCGTAGGGCAGCCATAAAAAAGCCCGGCGCATGGCCGGGCTGCTGTGCAAGGCTGCGGGCTTACTTGACGCCTGCGGAGCCTCCTGCGCCTTGCTCCGTGCTGGTGCCGGAGCTGACGCCGGTGCCGCTGGTTTGACCGGCCGATTTGTCGATGGCGGATTCAAGGCCGAGCATGGTTTGCTTGCCAGAAATCGCGCCATCGCCGAACCACACCACGCCAGCTTGAGACCACTTCCAGCCGGTCGGAGAACCT
>JBFXEK010000356.1:0-2902 GCA_050180155.1 Thiomonas sp.
TTCATGCGCCCGGCGGCGTGCTCGCCCACGGCCTCGAATACCGAAACGATGTTCAGATCCTTGCCCTTGTAGTGGCCGGGGAGGATGGTGCCGCCATAAATGAAAATTCCCGGCACATTGCAGCGCAACATGCCGATCATCGCGCCGGGCATGTTCTTGTCGCAGCCGCCCACGGCGATGACGCCGTCCATCCATTGACCCTGCACGCAGGTTTCGATGCAGTCGGCGATGACTTCGCGCGACACCAACGAATACTTCATGCCTTCGGTGCCCATCGACATGCCGTCGGCGATGGTCGGGGTGCCGAACATCTGCGGGTTGCCGCCCGCGGCGCGTACACCCTCGATCGCGGCATCGGTCAGACGCTGCAGCCCGGAGTTGCATGGCGTGATGGTCGAGTGCGCGTTGGCCACGCCGATCATCGGATTGCGAAAATCCGATTTTTTATAGCCCATGGCGTAGAACATGGAGCGGTTGGGCGCGCGCGAAGCGCCGACGGTGATGTTTTCTGAACGCAATTTTTCGGTCATGGCTGCAATGAGAATACAAAACGTCAAATGAACAATTGTCGCGCGAATGCGATGGACACACTTTGCGCAAACCGGGTGGCAGACGTATCCAAAGGTAAATTCCGGGCTTGCGCCGGCCAGGCGGGGCGATTGGGCGTGCCGACCCCGTACACTTCACGCCCATGCTAGTTCACCCCGACTTCAACCCCATCGCCCTGCAACTCGGCCCGATCAAGGTGCATTGGTACGGCATCATGTACCTGCTGGGCTTCATCACTTTCTGGCTGCTGGCGCAAAAGCGGCTGAAAGATCAGCCGTATGCGCGCCAAGGCTGGACGTCGCGCGACATCGAAGACCTGCTGTTCGCCGGCGTACTCGGAGTGATTCTTGGCGGGCGCACCGGTTATGTGCTGTTCTACCAGCCGGGGTATTACTTTTCGCATCCCAGCCAGATCGTCGCGGTGTGGGACGGCGGCATGTCGTTTCACGGCGGTTTGCTCGGTGTGATGGTCGCGGCGTATTGGTTTGCCCGCAGCAGGCGCTATTCCTGGCTGCAGATCATGGATTTCGTCGCGCCGTTGATTCCGCCCGGATTGGCGTTCGGCCGCATCGGCAATTTCATCAACGGCGAGTTGTGGGGGCGGCCGGCTCCGGCGTGGTGGCCGGGGGCGATGATCTATCCCGAATCGGGCAGCATGGTGCCGCGCTTTCCGTCCGAGTTGTACGAGATGTTTCTCGAAGGCATCGTGCTGTTTGCCGTGCTGTGGTGGCTGTCGCGCAAGGAAAGACCGCGCGGGTTCATTGCTGGTTGCTTTGCCTTGGGTTACGGCCTGGCACGGTTTACCGCCGAATTTTTCCGCCAGCCCGATGCCTTTCTCGGCTACCTCTGGCTGCATCTGACCATGGGGCAATTGCTGTCTCTGCCGTTGATCGTACTTGGCATCGGCATGATCTGGTGGGCGCTGCAAAGGCAGAAACGGCTGCTCGCGCAGGGGCTGTCGGCGAGCTGACCATGCGGGTGTCTACCCGGGTGGAAGCCACTGCTCCGGGGTGGTGATGCGCAGCTCGAGCTCCAGCGCGCGTCGTGCCAAGCGCAGCACGGCCCGATCGCGGCTCAAGAGTGCCGCGGCCCGTCGTGCCAGCGCCAGATCGATGAACATCTGGTCGTCGGCGTCGGCGCAGGACAAACGTCGTTGCGCGGCGCCGGCTGCGTGACAGCGCCCCCAACGGGCAAAAGCCAGCACGAGCTTTTGTGCCGCTTGCTGCGGCTCGAAGCGTTTTGCCAGCGCCGGGTAGTGCACTACGCGCAGCGCTTCGGCGCGCATGTCAGCGGTGTAAATCCAGCGCACGCGCTGCGCCGCGATGGCCTGTGCCCAAGGTTGCACACGGGGATCGTCGAACAGCACCCAGTCGAGCACGACTTGGGTGTCGATGACCACGGCGGCAGCGCAATCAGCTGCAGTCGCGCAATCGGGGAGCGAGAGCATGGAGGGTGTCTGCCGGAACCCGTGCGGATGTTGATCCCTGAACCCTACTGGGACAGGTGGGCGAGGTCACTGTGTTTTGGGGACATCTGCGCGAGACGTCGCGCGCCCACACAAAATTTCCAAGCCCGAGGCACACATTTATCGGTTCAAGAAATGCCGACCCGAACGAGCCCGACAGACGCAATCATTCTACCCCCACCGCAGCAGCGCGGGCAGAGCGTTCAGAGCAACTGGCCGTCGGCGCCCAGGGCCTCGTCGAGCCGCTGGTTCAGCCGCGCCAGAACTTGGGCGTCTGCGGCATGTTGCGCCGCGTCGGCCAGCGGGGAGGCTGGCTGCGCGCTCATCGCCTGCCGGGCCTCGATCAAGTTGTGCGCCAGGTTGAGCGCGGCAAGCACCGCGATGCGCTCTCTCGCCCGGACCTTGCCCATGTCGCGGATGGCGCACATTTCATTGTCCACTTCGCGCACCGCGGCCAGCAGCGCGGCCTGCTCGTCGGCAGGGCAGGCCAGGGTGTAGACCTGGCCCATGATGTTCACATCCAACGTCGTGGTGGTCATGCGGTCGTCTCGGGCTTGCCGGGGATGGAGGTCGTCTGGTCCAGCCGCAGCAGCAGTTTGTCAATGCGCTGCGTGGCGTCGAGCAGGCGCTGGCGTAACTGGTCGCGCTCGGCTTCGAGCTGCTGCAAGCGCTCGCTGAGCAGAGCGTTGGTGCGCTGCAGTTCGGCATGACGCAGCAACAGGCGCTCGATGCGCTCCTGCAACTGTGCCACGGCGGGAGAGGGCTGGCGTTCGTCCATCCGGCCATTCTACGGGGTGGGGCGCCGGTTGCGCGGCGACGAACCCGTCGGCAAACGACGTTATGATGCATGCCGTTGGTGCTCGCGCGGTTGTCGCCGCGTAGTTAAAC
>JBFXEK010000357.1:0-2897 GCA_050180155.1 Thiomonas sp.
GGCCGGGGCTGCTGCGCAGCCATTGCGGTCAAAGGCGCGGCCGGCGTGGCGGGTGCGGCACATATCGCCCCGGACTGCGCTGTGCGCGGTCAGCCCAGTTTGCGGTGGCGCAGCGCGGGCAGTTGGCTGCGCACTTCGGTGATGCGCGGCGCCGACAGTTCGGCGCAAACCACGCCCTCGCCTTCGGGCAGCACGTCCAGCACCTCGCCCCACGGATCGACGATCATCGAGTGGCCGAAGGTGCGGCGGCCGTTGTCGTGCCGCCCGCCTTGCGCGCTGGCCAGCACGTAGCACTGGTTTTCGATGGCGCGGGCGCGCAGCAGCACTTCCCAATGCGCTTTGCCGGTGGTGTGGGTGAACGCCGCGGGCACGAGCAGCGCGTCGCACGGCTGCGGCGCACTCAGCGCGCGGTACAGCTCGGGAAAGCGCAGGTCGTAGCAAATCGACAGGCCGATGCGCCAGCCGGCGCCGTCGGTGGCCTGCGCGTCGGGCAGGGTGAAGGCCACGGGCTCGTCGCCGGCGACGATGCTGTCGGCTTCGGCGTAATGTTCGGCGCCGCGGTCGAAGGCGAACAGGTGGATTTTGTCGTAGCGCGCCACGTTGCGGCCCTGCGGGTCGTACACCAGCGTGGTGTTGAACACCCGCGCCGGGTCGGGGCAGGCCAGCGGCACGCTGCCGCCGGCGATCCACAGCCCCAGGCGGCGCGCGGTGGCGGCGAGGAATTGCTGGATCGGGCCGTCGCCGAGGCTTTCGCGTGCGGCGACCTTGGCCTGGTCGTCGCTGCCCATGAGGCAGAAGTATTCGGGCAGCACGGCCAACTGCGCGCCGTGCGCGGCGGCGTGCTCCAGCAGCGCTGCGGCGCGCTGCAGGTTGACATCGACGCGGCTGGTGGACACCATTTGGATGACGGCGGCTTTCATGGCGGTTTCCTCGTGAGAGTGTGCAGCTGACGTCAGGGGGCGGCAGAAGCGGCGGCTGCCGGCGCGCCGCTACCCAGCGGCACTTCGGAGACGATGGGGGTGACCCAGGTGCCGGTGATATCGTAGACGTGGGTGAACATGCGCGCCAGCGGCTCTTTGGCGATGTACTGCGCGATGAACGTGCCCAGGCCGACGACCGGGTTGACCAGCGCATACGCCAGCGACGCCGCGCCAGCGTTGATATTGGGCACGACGACCACGCGCAGATTCTGCGATTCGGTGGCGAGGTTGGTGCTGCCTTCGATGCGCACCGACGCGGCCACGCCGCTCATGCGGAAGTCGCGCGTGCTGGCCACGCCGCGCTGCACGGTGACGTCGGCGTCGACATGGTCGAAGGCGAAGCCGGAGGAGAACAGGTCGCGGAAATCCAGGGTGAAGCGCCGCGGTAGGCTTTGCAGGCTGAGCACGCCCAGTAGCTTGGCCAGCCCCGGATCGGCCTTGAGGAACTGGCCGCTGCCCAGTTGCAGCTTGAACCGCCCGTCCAGGGTGGGGAAGTCCAGCGCCAACGGCGAGCCGATCCACGCCAGATCGCCGCTGATCTCGCCCTTGCCGCCTTTGATTAGCCCGGGTTTGCCCAGCGTGGCCAACAGCCCGCCGGCGTCGGCGATGGCGAGCTTGAACTGCATCGCGGTGCGCCGCGCCGGGGAGGCGGCGGCTGCGCTGCCGGGGGCGGTGAGCTGCGTGCCTAGCGCGCTCCACACCCCGCTGCCGGTGAGGACGCCGTCGGGCGCGGCGAGTTCGAAGTGGGTCAGCCGCCATTCCTTGCTGCCGTCCACCCGGCCGCGGTTGACCGCCTGCACTTCGAGTCGGCTGAAGGGGTGGCCGTGCAGATCGACGTTGTCGGCGACGATGTCCAGCGCCGGGATGCTCTTGGGCTGTTCGTCGAGCAGTTGCTCGACGTCCGAATCGCTCGACTGCGGCAGCTCCAGCCGCGCCAGCCGCGCGCTGAGCGTGCCGGGGTTGTTGCCGCTGCCGATCTGCCAGCCGATGTAGCCCGAGAGCTGGCGCGAGTTGACGTTGGCCTGCAACACGTCGCCGCTGCGGCTGCCGCCGACGACGACCTGGTCGATGACGCGGTGCAGCAGGGTGAGCTTGCCGATATCCAGCGCCGCGGTGGTCGGCAGCAGCCCGGCCAAGCCGCGGTCGGCGCCGACGCGAAAGACCATCGGCGCCGTGTCCGTGCTGGCGGGCAACAGCGGTTTGAGCGCAGTCTCCCAGGCGTCGAGGTCGAGCGCGGCCAGACGCACATTCGCCTGCACCGATGTCGCCGGCTGCGGCAGCGAGGCCTGCGCGCCGATGGCCAGGCCGCCGTTGAGCACGCGAAAATCGCCCGCGGCCGCGCCGGCCGGTTCCTCGATGGCGTAACGCGCGCGGGCGATGTCGCCCAGCTCGATCTGCACGGTGTAGCGCCGCGCGCCATCGGCCGCCGGCGGCAACGGGGTGCGGGTGTAGAGCAACGGCAAGGGGGCGGCTGCCGGTTTGCCCAGCGGCGCGGGCAGGTCGATGGCGGCGCCGGCCAGCGTGCTGCGCAGTTCGAGCGTGGCATCGCTGGCGCCGCGCGGCAGCGTCAGCCGCAGGGTGTAGGGCGCCTGGCCGTGCAGCACCTTGCCCAGCGTCTGCATCCACGCCGCGTCGCTGGCGCGCAGCCCGGCGCTGCTGGCGCTGCCGCTGGCTTGCAGCAGCAGCGGCTGTCCCGGCTGCTGCCCGCCGCGCAGGCTGAACGCGCCGCCGAGCACGTCCGGGGCGTTGAGCGCCAGCGTGAACGCCGATTGGGTGAAGTCCACGCTGCCGCGCACCTTGGCAAACCGCGGCAGGTCGCGGCTCCACACCACGTCCACCCCCTGCAGCGTCGCCTGGCCTTTGACGCTGGCGGCGCGCAGATCGTCCAGCGGCAGAGTCAGCGCGACGTTCAGCGCC
>JBFXEK010000358.1:0-2882 GCA_050180155.1 Thiomonas sp.
CAACCAGCCGGGGCCGAGCTCGCCGCCGAATTCTTCGTCGTAGGTGAAGTGCAGCTCGACCGCGCCATGCAGCGGTACCGCCAGCGCCTGCAGCGCGCGCAGCGCGAAGGTGTAGGTGGCGAAATCGCTTTTGCTCACCGCGCTGGCGCGCCCAAAAAGCTTGCCGTCTTCGATCTCGCCGCCGTAAGGGTCGTGCGTCCAGCCCTCTCCGGGCGGGACGACATCGCCATGCGCGTTGAGCGCGATCACCGGGCCGTCCGGGCCGAAACGCTGGCGCACGATCAGGTTGGTGATCGACTGCAGGCCATGCGCGTGCGCGACCTCGGCCGGCACCGCGAAGCGCTCGGCCTGCAGCCCCATCGCCGCGAGCAGTTCGGCGGTGCGCTCGGCGTGCGGGGCGTTGTTGCCCGGCGGGGTGTCGGTGGGCACGCGCACCAGTTCCTGCAAAAAGCGCACCTCGGCGTCGAAGTGGGCGTCGACCCAACGGTCGAGCGCGGCGTAGGCCGCATCGGGCGACGCTGGCGCGGACACCGTGGTGGCTGAGGGCACAGCAGAGGGTTTGGTCAGCATGATGCGGCGAGGTCGTCGAGCAGGTGTTGGAAGGCGGCGCAGGCGAGGTCGAGATCGTCGGCGGTGCTGGATTCGAGCGGGTTGTGGCTGATGCCGAAGTTCTCACCGCGCACGAACAACATGGCCTGCGGCATGAGGGTGTGCAGTTTCATCGCATCGTGCCCGGCGCCGCTGGGCATGCGGTGCAGCGGCAGCCCGAGCGCGGCCACGGCGCGTTCCCAACGCGTCTGCCACGCCGGGTCGCTGGGCGCGGCGGATTCGCGCATGGTTTCTTCCACGTGATGCTGCAGGCCGCGGCGTTGGCAGATGGACCGCAGTTCGGCCAGTACGTCGGCCAGCAGGCGGTCGCGCTGCGCGTTGCTGGGCGCGCGCAGATCGAGGCTGAAGGTGCAGCGTCCGGGCACGACGTTGATCGACCCGCCCGGCACTTCGAGCAGCCCGACGGTGCCGACCGAATCGCCATCGGCGCGGGCGCGACGTTCGACGAACAGCGCCAGCTCGGCCGCGGCGCAGGCGGCGTCGCGCCGCGCATCCATCGGTGTGGTGCCCGCATGGCTGGCCATGCCGATGATTTCGCCGACGCAGCGCACGCTGGCGTTGATCGAGGTGACGATGCCCAGCGGCAGATCGAGCGCGTTGAGCACCGGCCCCTGTTCGATGTGCACTTCGACAAAGCCGCGGTAGCGCGCCGGGTCGCGGCGCAGCGCGGCAATCGCTTCGATGGTCGCGGGCAGCCCGGCGTGCTGCATGGCTTCGCGCATCGTGACGCCGTCGCGGTCGCGCTGGTCGAGCCACTGCGGGTCGAAGTCGCCGGTCAGCGCGCCAGAGGCGAGAAAGGTCGCCTTGTAGCGCTGGCCTTCTTCCTCGGCAAAGGCGACGACTTCCAGACCGAACGGCAGCCGCCGGCCGGCACGCGCCAGGCGGTGCACGCAGGCCATCGGCAGCAGAAAGCCGATGCGGCCGTCGTATTTGCCGGCGTTGCGCACGGTGTCGTAATGGCTGCCGGTCAGCAGCCGCGGCGCAGCGGGGTTGCTGCCGGCGTAGACGCCGACGACGTTGCCGACGGCGTCGATCGACACGTCATCGAAGCCGATGTCGCGCATCCACGCGGCGATGTCGGCGGCGCAGGCGCGGTGCGCGTCGGTGAGGTAGGTCGCGGTGAGCTGCCCTTTTTCGGCAAAGCCCGGTTCGCTGTGACGGGCGAGCTGTTCGCACCAGTCCCATACCTGCTCGCCCATTGCCGGAGCAAAGCCGAAGCGCTCGTTCAGCCGCAGTTCGGCAATGCGGTGGATCTGCCGCAGGCTTTCGCCAAACTCCACATCGGGCGCTTCGTCCAGCCGGCGCTGCATCGCGGCGATGATCTGCGCGCGGGTCAGCCCGGTGCCGCGCGGGCCGCGCACCGCGAGGATGAAAGGCCAGCCAAAGCGCTCGCGGTATTGCGCGTTGAGCGCTTGAATGCGCGCGAATTCCTCGGGTGTGCACTGCGCCAGCCCGGCGCGGCTTTGCTCAAGGCGCGATTCGGCGGTGAGTTCGCCGGCGATCGCGGCCTTGCCGGCGAGTTCGGGGTGGGCGCGGATCAGCGCGAGCTGCTCGTCGCGGCTGGCTGCGCGCACGGCCTGCACCAGCGCGCGCTTGAGCGCGGCCAGGGTGGCAAAGGGGCGGGCGGCCATCGCCCGCTCGGCGATCCACGGCGAGTGTTCATAAATGCCGTCGAGCAGCGCGGCGGCCTGCTGCGGCGCGGCGGCGTTGAGTTCGGCCAGGGTGGGCATGGTCATTCCCAGACAAAGGCGGTGGCCGCATCGAAGGGGTGGACGGTCTGCCAGTGACGGGCGATGTCGATGCGGCGGGCGATCCACACCCGGTCGTGCCGCTCGACGTGATCGAGAAAGCGCTGCAGCGCGCGGATACGCCCGGGGCGGCCGAGCAGCCGCGCATGCATGCCGATGCTCAGCATCTTTGGTTGCTCGGCTCCTTCGGCGTAGAGCGCGTCGAAGCTGTCGCGCAGGTAGATGAAAAAGTCCTCGGCCTGGGCAAAGCCCTGTGGCAGCGCAAAGCGCATGTCGTTGGCGTCCAGGGTGTAGGGCACGACCAGGTGCGGGGCGAGCTGCCCATCGCTTTTGCGCACCTGCAGCCAGAACGGCAGGTCGTCGCCGTAGTAATCGCTGTCATAAACTAGCCCGCCGTGATCGACCACCAGCCGCCGGGTGTTGGGGCTGTCGCGCCCGGTGTACCAGCCCAGCGGGCGCACGCCACACACGGCTTCGATGGCATCCAGGCCGAGACGGATGTGTTCGCGCTCGGTCGCCTCGTCG
>JBFXEK010000359.1:0-2875 GCA_050180155.1 Thiomonas sp.
GCCGACGCCGGCAAAAACGCCAGCCAGGACATTCGCATCGAGCAAATCCGTCGCCTCAACGACTGGGCGGTGAATACCAGCCACCGCGGCCGGGCCAAGGTCGCGCTGATCTACCCGGCCGACGCGCTCAACCCGGCTGCAGCCAACGCTCTGCTCAAAACACTCGAAGAGCCGCCGCCGGGAGTGCAGTTTTTGCTCGCCGCGCACCGCCTCGACGCACTGCTGCCGACCATCCGCAGCCGCTGCCGCCACGCGGCCATGCAGCGGCCGGGGGCGGACGAAGCGCGACGGCAACTCGGTGCGATCGGGCAAATCGACGCCGTGCGTGCCTGGTGCCAGGATGCGGTGTACCAGCCCGACCCGGCTTTGGGCCTGCAGTGGGCTGAGAGTCTGCTCGACGGCGTGGCGCGCGATGCCGCGGCGACACCTCTGGCGACGTCATTGCCCGCGCCGTCAGACCCCGCCACTGGGGTCACGGCACTGCTCAAACTGTGCAGCGATTTGCAACGGGTGCAGACCGGCGCGCCGGCGTTGTACCTGCCGCAGCACGCCGACACCCTGGCGCGGCTCGCCCGGCGCATCGCCCCTGAGGCGCTGAGCGAGCTGCTGCGGCGCTTGCTGGGCAGACGACGTCTGGCCGGGTTTGCGCTGCATCAGGCGCTGGCCGGCGATGTGCTGCGACTAGAATTCGCCCAGCTTTTTTCTTTCCAGGGAGGAAACGACGGATTGTCCGAAGTGGCCTCCACCCCGGTCAGACACGGACTGGACGCAGGCCGTTTTCGGGGACACTCAGGAGATTGATCATGGTCACCTCCCCTGCCTTACGTCCGGCGGCGACCGCCGGCAGCAAACCGCGTGTGCTGCAGCTGGCCATCAAGGAAAAGCCGGCGCTGTATGCGTCGTACATTCCGTTTTTTCCCGAGGGCGGGGTGTTCGTGCCAACGCCGCACGAGTACCGGCTGGGGGAGGGGGTCTATCTGCTGCTGACCATCGTCGACGACCCGCAGCGTTACCCCATCGAAGGCAAGGTTGCCTGGATCAACCCGGCCAACGCCGCCAACCACCGCCCGCAGGGCATCGGCGTGCGCTTTCCTGCCGATGACAAGGCGCGGCAACTCAAGGTGAAGATCGAAGAGGTGCTGGGCGCGGCCGAGGCCAGCGGCAAACCGACCAGCACCATCTGATCGCCCATGCTCACCGATTCGCACTGCCATCTGGCCTATCCCGGCTTGCGCGAGCGGCTCGACGAGGTGCTGGCGCACATGCACCAGGCCGGGGTCACCCGTGCGCTGAACATCTGCACCACGCTGGAAGAATTCGATGCCGTGCACGCCATTGCGCAGCGCTATCCGGAGGTTTGGGCCTCGGTGGGGGTGCACCCGGACAACGAGGGCGTGCACGAGCCTACGCTCGACGATCTCACACGGCGCGCCGTGCTGCCACGGGTCGTGGGCATCGGCGAAACCGGGCTGGATTACTTTCGTTTGGGCGATCGCACGGTGGCCGACTTGGAGTGGCAGCGTGAGCGCTTTCGGCGGCACATCCGTGCCGCGCTGCAGGTGGACAAGCCGCTGATCATCCATACCCGCGCCAGCGCGGCCGACACACTGGCGATCCTGGCCGAGGAGGGGCTGGGGCGGGTGCGTGGGGTGATGCACTGCTTCACCGAAAGCTGGGATGTGGCCCGACAGGCGTTGGATCTGGGGTTTTATATTTCGATTGCAGGCATCGTCACGTTCAAGAATGCGCAAGCGCTGCGCGACGTTGCTGCACGAATCCCGGCCGACCGTCTGCTCGTCGAAACCGACAGTCCTTATCTGGCGCCGGTGCCGCATCGGGGCAAAACCAATGAGCCGGCGTATGTGGCGCATGTCGCGCAGGCGCTGGCTGCGTTGCGCGGCGTTGGCGTGGACGCCCTCGCGGCGCAGACCAGTGCCAATTTCGATCGGCTTTTCTTTCAGTAAATCAGTAGGTTATAAAAATTCATTCGAGTCGATTGTGAGCAGCCGCCGCCGCTTTTTGCACACTTTGGGTCTGGCAGTCGGGTCGCTGGGCGCCGCCCGGCTGGCGCGGGCCGATTCGTACACCGACTTTTTCCGCGCGGTGAACATCGACGACGCCGATACCGTGCGCCGACTGCTGGCGCTGGGCTTCGACCCGAACGCCGTGGACAGCAAGGGCAACTCGGCGCTGTACCTGGCGTTGCGCTACAACTCGCTCAAAGTCGCCCGCGTGCTGATCGACGACCCGCGTGTCAACCTCAACCAGCTCAACCCCGCGGACGAAAACGCGCTGATGATCGCCTGTCTGCAGGGCGACCTGGACATCGTCAAGCTGATGGTAGAAAAAGGCGCGGAAATCAACAAACCCGGCTGGACGCCGCTGGCCTACGCCGCGACCCGCGGACGTACAGCGATCGTCAAATACTTGCTCGACCATTCCGCCTACATCGACGCTGCCGCGCCCAACGGCTCGACGCCGCTGATGATGGCGGCGTATTTCGGCTACGACTCGACGGTCGAACTCCTGCTCGACGAAGGAGCCGATCCCAACCTCAAAAATGCCCTCGGCTACACCGCGCTGACGCTGGCCACGCAAATGCACCACGACAACATCGCCAAGATGATCGCCAGGGCGATGCACCAGGACCGTCCCAAAGGCAGTTGGTAGAGGCGGCGACTTGCCGATGAAAGGCGCATGCGAACATTTGAGAGCATATGTGCATTATGTCAAATAATGGCCGCGATGCCGGGCGCCTGCACGACTGCCGCGGCAGTCGCACCGGGTCGCTTCGCGTTCATTGTGTGACGCAGTCGACGAAGTAGCGTTTGTTGCCGTTGGCCTCGGTTTGCGTCACCAGGCCATGGACGTCGGT
>JBFXEK010000360.1:0-2870 GCA_050180155.1 Thiomonas sp.
CCCAGGCCGCGGATGAGAGGCGGCGGCCAATCGAGCGCGATCCCGGCGGCAGCCAGACGTTGCGCGGTTTCCGAGCGCATATCGGCAACGAATTCCTCCCACGGCTGCGCCGACTGCCGCAAGCCGCGCACGATGGCGCGCAGCTGGTCGATGGTGGTCATGAGCAGCGCCTGCTCGCGCTCGCCGTGCAGCAGGTGGCGCAGGGTCAACAGCTTGGCGCCGATGTCGTCGTGCAAATCGCTGGCGATGCGGTCACGTTCCTGCTGCACGCCGGTTTCGAGCGCGTCGCGCCCGGCCGCAGCCTGGTTGAACAGGGTGACGAGCGAGGCGGCGAGCTCGGCATCGGTCACGGTGAACAGGCGCTGGCCGGCGCTGCGCCCCTGCAGCCGGCGCGCGCGCATGCCACCGGCGGCGGCCACGCGCAATTCCATGCCGTCCTGCGCCAGACCGATGGTTTCGCCGGACGCCGTCGGGTCGAAGGGCAGGTTGTGCAGCGGTTGGTACAGCCGGTCGAGCAATCCGAGCCAGCGGCGCTCGCGCTCTTGTGACTGCGGGGTGAAGGCCACCGAAATGATTTCCGGCAGCAGTTTTTCGATCGGCGGCAGTTGGCCCTGCACCATACGGCTCCACAGCCATTGCCGCAGCGGCAGATAGAGCAGCCCGGCCAGCAGCAAGGTGACCACCAGCGACAGATCCTGCCGCCAGTCCAGCAACAACACCAGCAGCATGTCGAGCACGACGATCAGCCCCAGCCCGAGCACCCACAACAGCGCGCGATAGGCCCAGCGGTCCAGGTCGAACAGGTGGTAGCGGCCGACTCCCAGCGCCAGGCCGAGGTACATGGCGAGGAAAAAGCCGAAGGCATACCCCTGCTGCATCGGCGGAAACACGCCCAGCAGGCTCGAACCGAACGTGAGCACGACGAAGGTGAACGCGCCGAGCATGGCCGAGAGAATGAACCAGCGCAGCGCCGCGCGGTCTGCCGCGCGCATGGCGCTGCGCCGCCACTGCACCACGGCCAGCGCCACGGCGAGCAAGATTTCCAGCAGCAGCGGCAGGCGGATGCCCCAACTCACGTTCGGCGTGATGCGCAGCACGTCGGCGGCCCACCATGCGAGCACGGCCAGCGCAATCGGCCACAGCAGCTTGGGCGAGGCCAGACGCGCCGGATAGACCAGGAACAGCGCCGCCAGCGCGCCGCCGAAGCCCAGCCCGCCGAGATGGTTCACCGCCGAGAGCTGCTCGAACAGCGCGCCGGGTAGGGCCAGTTCGCGGCTGCTGTAAACCGCCGCGGCAAACGTATTGGGCAGGAACAGCAAGCCCGACAGCGCCAGCAGACGGCCCGGCCAGTGATTGGGTTTGAGCGCATACACCCAGGCACCGACGAGCAGCGCCACACTGCCGCACAGCAGTTGAAACCAGAACACCATCGGCAGGCTCGACAGCGGCCTGTGCCGTGCGGGCGTGACCGTGGCGGTGGCGACCTCGCCGGCCGGGTCGGCCCAGCGCAACTGCAACTGCGGCTGCGCCAGCAACGCGGCCAGGCGGCTTTGGCGCTGGAAGAACTGCCCGACCTGCGCGTAATTGTCGAAAAAATCCGGCTCTTCGATCAGGTCGCTGGGCTGCAGCGTCATCGCCTGCGTGCCCGAGCCCAGCGCCAGCAGCCGCGACCCCGGTTGCACCATGGCAGCCGGGCCGCGACGGCTGACGTCGCTGACGGCAATGCCCGGGCCCGGCGAATCGGCGTGCGCCGACAGCGTCAGCCCCAGCCAGGGCTGATGCAGCGCAAGCGACAGCGACAGCGTGATTCCGGCCAGGGTCAGCAGCAAAGCCGCTAGCAGAATGCGGGCGGAACGGGTTTGCGGCGGCGGCATCATGCGCCGATTGTCGCCCAATCTCGCCGCTGCGGCGTCAGCGCCGGCGGGCGGCGCGCTCGACGGCGTCGATGAAATGCGACGCGACGTCGTAACCGGTTTGCTGCGTGATTTCCTGAAAACACGTCGGGCTGGTGACGTTGATCTCGGTGAGCACGTCGCCGATGATGTCGATACCCACGAGCAACAGCCCGCGCGCGGCCAGCACCGGGCCGACGGCGGCGGCAATGGCGCGGTCGGCGTCGGTCAGCGGCTGCGCCACGCCCAATCCGCCTGCGGCCAGATTGCCACGGGTTTCGCCGCCCTGAGGAATGCGCGCCAGACTGTACGGCACGGGCTCGCCGTCGATGAGCAACACGCGCTTGTCGCCCTGGGCGATGGCGGCAACGAAGCGCTGCGCCATGACGGTGCGGGTTTGCAGCGCGGTGAGGGTTTCGATCACCACGTTCAGGTTCGGGTCGGGGCTGCCGTCGGCCTGCTGTCGCAGGCGGAAAATGCCGCTGCCGCCCATGCCGTCCAGCGGCTTGAGGATGATGTCGCCGTGCTCGGCGTAAAACGCTTTGATGTCGGCGGCGCGGCGGCTGACCAGCGTCGGCGCGATGAGCGCTGCGAACTGCAGAATCGCCAGTTTTTCCGGATGGTCGCGCAGCGCCTGCGGACTGTTGACGATCACGGCGCCCTCGCGCTCGGCCTGCTGCAGTAAATGCGTGGCGTAAAAGTACTCGCTGTCGAATGGCGGGTCTTTGCGCATCAGCACCACGTCCACGTCGCATAGCGCCAGCGGCCGCTGGTCGAGCACCCGCCACCACGGCCGCCCTGGCGCAGCGGGCAGAATCTCGATGCGTCGGCACACCGCGGTCACGGGAGCCGCGGCAAGCGTGGGGGCGACATTCACCCCGCCGCCGGGCCGTCCCAAGGCGGGGTGGGCCCCCTCGGGGGGCAGCGCCGCCGCGGCAGCGGCAAGCGTGGGGGCGACATTCACCCCGCCGCCGGGCC
>JBFXEK010000361.1:0-2865 GCA_050180155.1 Thiomonas sp.
ACCCTGGCGCGCGGTGAGCGCAGCCGTCTGGCCGATTACGCCAGCGAAGTGCTCTGAACCTGCTGCCGCCTGGCTGCGGCGATGGGTCAAAACTCGCGTGTCAGATTCTCGAACCGCGTCAGCGGCTTGAGGAAGGCCAAGTGCACCGTGCCGATCGGACCAGTGCGCTGCTTGCCGATGAAGATGTCGGCCACTCCCGCGTCTTTGGAGTCTTTGTTGTAGACCTCGTCGCGGTAGATGAACAGGATGACATCGGCGTCTTGCTCGATCGCACCGGATTCGCGCAAATCGCTCATCACCGGACGCTTGTCGGTGCGTTTTTCCAGGTCGCGATTGAGCTGCGACAGCGCAATCACCGGACAGTGCAGCTCCTTGGCCAGCGCTTTGAGCGAACGCGAGATTTCGGAGATTTCGGTGGCTCGGTTTTCGCCATCGCGTGACGACGACATGAGCTGCAAATAATCGACCACGATCAGCCCCAAGCGCCCGCCGAACTGCCGCGCCAGGCGCCGTGCGCGCGCGCGTAGCTCCAGCGGGTTGAGCGCCGGGGTTTCGTCGATGTGCATCTGGATGTCTTCCAGCCGCTCGATGGTTTCGGGCAGCCGGGTCCATTCGTCTTCGGTGAGCTGGCCGGTGCGCAGATGGCTTTGGTCGATCCGCCCCATCGAGCCGACGACGCGCAGCACCAATTGCGACGCCCCCATTTCCATACTGAACACCGCCACCGGCAGCTGCTCGTTGAGCGCCACATGCTCGGCGATGTTGAGCGAAAACGCGGTTTTGCCCATCGACGGCCGGCCGGCGACGATGATCAGATCCCCGGGTTGCAGCCCGGCAGTCATGCGGTCGAGGTCGGCAAACCCGGTGGGTACTCCGGTGGTATCGGTGCCGCCGCGTTCGGCCAGTTCGCTCACCCGTTTGAGCAAATCGCCCAGCAGCCCCTTCATCGACTGGAACCCGGCAGCGGACTTGGCCCCCTCTTCCGAAATGGCAAAGATGCGCGATTCGGCTTCATCGAGAATCTGCTGCACCGCCCGCCCCTGCGGGTTGAGCGCGCTTTGCGCAATGTCGTCGCTGATCGTCACCAGCTGGCGCAGCACGGCGCGTTCGCGCACGATCTCTGCGTAGCGCCGGATGTTGGCAGCGCTGGGCACGCATTGCGCCAGTGAATTCAGGTAAGGCAACCCACCGCATTCATCATGCTTGCCGATCGACTGCAGCGCCTCCAGCACGGTAATGACATCGGCTGGTTTGCCCAGGTTGATCAGGTCGGCGATCGCCTGGAAAATGGTGCGGTGCTCGTAGCGATAGAACTGCGAGGCGACGAGCAAATCAGCGACTTTGTCGAACGCCTGGTTGTCGAGCAACAAGCCGCCGAGAACCGACTGCTCCGCCTCGATCGAATGCGGCGGGGTGCGGATGGCGTCGAGGGCTTGATCTTGCATGGCGGTTGGAAGGGGCGGCGGCGAGCGCGAAGCGCGCGGTGTTCAGCGGCATTGTGCCGCACGCAGCAAAAGGCGAAGACGACGAGGGCCGCATGTGCGGCCCTCGTGCATGCAGTGCCTGGCGGCGTGCTTACATGGCCTCGGCTTTGACCTGCAGAGTCACTTCGGCGGTGACGTCGGTATGCAGCGCGATCACCACGGGGTGCTCGCCTGTGGTCTTCACATGGCCGGCAGGAAAGCGCACTTGCGACTTGCTCACTTCGAAGCCCTGTTTGACCAGCGCTTCGGCCACGTCGCTATGCGTCACCGAGCCGAACAAACGGCCATCGACGCCTGCCTTTTGCACCATGGTCAGCACCAGGCCGTTGAGTTTTTCCCCGGCGGCCTGCGCCGCGGCGAGCTTGTCGGCAGCGTGTTTTTCCATTTCGGCACGGCGCGCCTCGAACTCGGCCAAGGCCGCGGCGGTGGCACGGCGCGCCATTTTTTTCGGAATCAGGTAGTTGCGCGCGTAGCCGTCCTTGACCTTGACCACATCGCCCAGGTTGCCGACGTTCGACACTTTTTCGAGAAGGATGATTTGCATGATGTCGCCCCTGGATTAGCCCTTGTGCAGATCGGTGTAGGGCAGCAGCGCCAGAAAGCGCGCGCGCTTGATCGCGGTATTGAGCTGGCGCTGGTAATGCGCGCTGGTGCCCGTCAGTCGGGCGGGAATGATGCGCGCGTTCTCGGCAATCAGATCCTTGAGCGTGTCGACATCCTTGTAGTCGATGCGCTCGACTTTGGCCACGGTGAAGCGGCAGAAGCGCTTGCGCTTGAACAGCGACGACTGTTGGTTGCGACGGGCGCGCTTGGGATCGTTTTTCTTGTCAAACTTGCGTGGTGGTGCCATGGTTAACCTCGATAAATTGTGTGACGTGCAGTTTCATCTGGCGTGAGCCGCGACGCGATGCACGTAAAAACCCGCTGACGTGCAATACGGCCCCAGGATTGACGCGGTGCATGTCGCGAGCGATGCTGCCGAACCCGATACAGCTGATTTGAAGCTGCACTTCACAAGGCATTCCTGCCTCGGATTGGGTCGACTGATGCTGCAACACGAAATCCAGCGCTTCGATTCCGGCCGGGGTGTAGCGCAACTCGCCGCGCTCGGCCAAAACGCCCTGGAGATCGAGCCGGTTGGTCTGGCCGGCGTTCAGGCCGCGGACTCCTGCTGCGCTTTGCGCGCCTCTTCACGCTCGACGTGTTTCATCATGACCGACGG
This sequence comes from Thiomonas sp., assembly GCA_050180155.1. GTDB lineage: Bacteria > Pseudomonadota > Gammaproteobacteria > Burkholderiales > Burkholderiaceae_C > Thiomonas. Next base: position 2,707 of record JBFXEK010000361.1, read on the forward strand.
CGCGGTTTCTGCCTTGTCCATTTTGATGATCAGGCTGCGCAGCACGGCGTCGTTGAACTTGAAGCTGTGTTCGAGTTCACGCAGGGTGTCCAGATCGCACTCGATGTTCAGGCAGGCGTAATGCGCCTTGGCGAGCTTTTGGATGGGGTAGGCCAGTTG
>JBFXEK010000362.1:0-2853 GCA_050180155.1 Thiomonas sp.
GAGCACGCCGCTGGCCGCGCCGCCGGCACCGAGCAGCAGCAGGCGCTGGTGCTGCAGCGGGCGGTGCGGATCGGTTTGCAGCAGCCGCGCCAGGTCGCGCACCAGGCCGATACCGTCGGTGTTGTCGCCCCACATCCCGGCCTCGTCCCAGCCGATGGTGTTGACCGCCTGTGCCAGTTGCGCTGCGGCGCTGCGGCGGGTGCACAGCCGCCAGGCATCGAACTTGAACGGCACGGTGATGTTGGCACCGACGCCGCCTTCGGCGCGGAACGCGGCCAGCGCCGCTTCCAGGCCGTGCGGCGGCGCCAAGCGGGCCTCGTAACGTAGATCGGCGCCGGTTTGCGCGGCAAACAGCGCGTGGATGCGGGGCGAGCGGCTGTGCGCGATGGGGTTGCCGAACACGGCGTAGAGCGCGGTCATGGTCGGGGCTGGGATGTCAAGGCGCAGCCTGCGTCGCTGCGGGAGGGGCTTGCACGGCGGTTTCCAGGAGCTGCTCGCGGGTGAAGCGAAAGCGCGAAATCACCACGATCTGGTCGGCTTGGCGCAGCATGGCTTGGCTGAAGCGGCCATACGGCTGCGCTGCCTGGACGATGGCGCGCGCTTGGCGGTCGAGCGTGGGGTTGCCCGAGGTCTGCAGCACGTCACTGGCGAGCAGCCGGCCGCTGGCGTCGATGGTCATCGACATGATCAGGCTGCCGTAGAGTTTGCGGCCGTCGCTTTGTGGGAAGTCGCGCGTGCCCAGGGTTTCGATTTTGCTGCGCAGCTTGTCGTAATACAGCGCATAGGCGGCTTCGCGCGTCGACGGGCCGATGAAGCGACGGCGGGGCTTGGCGTTTTGCTGTTCGATTTGTCGCTCGATGGCGCCGAGCATGGCCAGCAGTTGCTGGCGTTTTTGCTCCAGTGCCTGTTTTTGTTGCGCATCGGTCTGCTCACGCACGGTTTGCGCCAGTTGCACGATCTGCCGCCGCACCTGGGTGAGTAGCTGCTGCTGCTTGTGCTCCAGGTCCGACAGGCTGCGCCGCTGGTTGACCGCGGCGTCGCCGTGCGCCACCTGCGCGGTGAACGGCAGCGGCGTGGTCGCCAGCCCCTTGGCGGCGTCGCCGCCGCCGTCGAGGTTGGCCTGCGCGATCGCCTGCGGTTTGTCCGGGGCGTCGGCGCTGCGCTGGTTGACCAGCACCACGTCGAGCGGGGCGTTGTCGAACAGGCGGTTGAAAGTGTGTGGCGCGGCGAACCGCAGGCTGAGCACGGCCGCGTGCACCCCGACCGAGGCGATCAGCGCCCAGTGCAAGGGAGTGAGCTGGTGCAGGCGGGAAGACACGGCATGCAGACGACGAACGGCGGCGATTCTAGGGCCTGCGCGCGCCGGTGCGGCCCGGTGCGCGGGGCGAAAAGGCCTTCGCACCGGGCTAGGCCGTTGCGGCGGTGTCGCCCTCGCCCGGCGTGGCGCCCGGCTCCTCGTCATCGACGGCGACGCTGATCGGCGCGGCTGCGAGCAAGGCGTCTTCCTCCTCGGCCTGCGTGTCCAGCTCCGCTGGCGCTGCCGTCTGCGGCGTTTCGATCTGTGCCGTGACCCGGCCGAAAACGTCCAGGGTGATGAGGTCGGTGCCGGTGATCTCCACCCGTACCCGCGCGTGCCGCGGCAGGTCTTGCGCGCCCACGGCGGTGAACACCAGCGGCAGCCCGTCGACGCGCACCGCACCGTCGCGCAGCACCGTGGCGTCGAAGCTGCTCAGCCCCTGCTGCGCCAGGTAGCGCAGCGTCCAGTAACGCTCCAGCGCAGACTGGTGCGCGGCGTAGGCTTTGTACGTGTCTTCGAACGATTCGACGATGGCGTACAGCAGCGGATCGCGCGGTTTGAACGGGGCCTGCAGCAGCGCGGTTTTGCCGTGGCGTGCGGCGGCGATGAGCTGACCCTGGTTGAGCAAATCGACGTAGCGCCGCAGCGGCGACGTGCACCAGGCGTATTGCGCCACGCCCAGCCCCTGGTGCGGCGCCGGCTTGAGCCCCATGCGGGTGCGCAGCGCGGCGCCGACGCCGCTTTGGCTGCGGTAGATCGCCGGCAGACCGAGCTCGGCCAGCCAACCGCCCCAGGTGGCGTTGGCCAGGATCATCAGCTCGGCGACGATGGCATCCAGCGGCGCGCCACGCCGCCGCGGCTCGATGCGCACGGTGGCTGCTTCAGCGCCGTTTTCCAGCCCGTCGATGCGGAAGGTGTAATCGACCCCGCCGGCGCGCTCGGGCTTGCCGCGCACCTGTTCGCGAGCTTTTTTCAGCGCCTGCGCCAGCTTCCACAGCCAGGCCAGCTCGGCTGCGTGCGGGTAGGGCTGCGCGGCCGGGTCGGCGGCCAGCGCGTCTTCGGTCACCACGGTGTCGAGCTGGTCGTGGCGCAGGTTGCTGGCGATGCGCACGCGTTCGATGCGCGTGGCGAATTCCACCGGCACCAGATCGGTGCCGACGGTGCAGTACAGCGACAGCGCCGGGCAGTCGCGCCCGGCTTGCAGGGTGAACGCCTGCACCAGCGCGTCGGGCAGCATGGTGATTTTGTCTCCCGGCATGTACACCGTGGACAGGCGGTTGCGTGCCACCAGCTCCCAGTCGGAATCGCGCGGCAGCGCCAGCGCCGGCGCGGCGATGTGGATGCCCAGCCGCACCCGGCCGTCGGGCAGCCATTGCAGCGAAAACGCATCGTCGATTTCGGTGGTCGCCGAGTCGTCGATGCTGAACGCCGCCGCCGGCGCCAGCGGCAACTCGGCGTTGTGCTGCGGCAGCGGCAGCGGCGCAAACCCCGTGCCTTTTGGAAAGCGTTCGAGCAATAAGCGCTGCTGGTGAAAGCGCCACGGCGAGTCGATCGCC
>JBFXEK010000363.1:0-2840 GCA_050180155.1 Thiomonas sp.
AATCTGCTGTTCGTCCCCTGGCTCGGTCATGCCGGGCTGGCACTGGCGATTTCGCTCGGCGCCATGCTCAATGCCAGCCTGCTGCTGCGCGGTTTGCGCAAGCGCGGCCTGTTTCAGCCGCAGCCGGGCTGGCGGCTGTACGCCAGAAAAATCGTACTGGCGCAACTGCCCCTGGCTGCGTTGATGCTGTGGGGCGCGAGCGCGCTGCACTGGGGCCGCGCGCATGGCGACGCGCTACGCCTGGGGCAAGGACTGGGAGTGCTGCTGGCGGCGGCGCTGGTGTATTTCGCCACCTTGCGGCTGCTCGGTTTTCGTCTGCGGCAATTCATGCATAGCGAATGATGTGTTGCGCCAGCACAAGCCGCCACACGCACGCCCGGCTCACAATGCGGCATCATTGCTTATTTGTCTCGCATTCGAGGAGAACGCCATGCCCCTGTCCACAGACCTGCGCAAGACCCTGCGCGACAAGCTGCTGCAACGCCGCGCCCAGATGGTGGCCGATCTGCAGGACGAATCGGTCAGCGAAGAAGGTACGCTGGCAGTGCGTAGCCATCGTGAAGACACCGACGACGACGCCGTGGTCGAGGCGATGGACGCAGTGGAAATCGCCGCCACCGCGCGCGACGCCTCTGAACTGGCAGCGATCGACAGCGCGCTGCAGCGGCTGGATACCCCCGAATTTGGCATCTGCATCGACTGCGGCGCCGAGATCGAGCCGGCGAGGCTGCTGGCCGAGCCAACCGTGCTGCGCTGCGCCGCCTGCCAGCAACGATACGAGCAGCAGCATTTCACCCCGGGCGGCGCGCGGCTATAGCATCTTGTAGCATCTACTTTCATGTCCGCCCGCCCGCCCGACCCTTTGGGCACCCCCGGATTGGAACGGGTGCTCACCCGCTGGCTGCTGCCGGCTTACGCCATTGGCGTGGCACTGCCGTGGATCGTCGGCGCGTGGATCAAAACCGGCTACCAGCCCGGCCTCGTGCCGGGAGATCCGCAGCCCACCCGCGATTTGATCGACATCGTCTGCATGGGCGTCACCCTGTTCGATGCCACCCTGGTATTCACCGTGGCCATCGGCTGCCTGGTGGTCACCGTGATGAAAGGGCCGGTACACCGTGGCGACAGCTCGCACGCCACCCGTCATGGGCAAGACGATGACCGGCCTCGAATCTGACGTTGCGCGCCGCATCGCCGCAGCCGACATCACCGGGCTGATCCTCGCCGGCGGCCGCGGCAGCCGCATGGGCGGGATCGACAAAGGGCTGCAACCCTGGCGGGGTCAGCCGCTAGCGTTGCAAGTGCTGCAGCGCCTGCGCCCGCAGGTCGGCAGCGTGCTGCTCAACGCCAACCGCAACCTCGACGTCTACCGCCAATGGGGGCTGCCGGTGCACAGCGACGCGCTCCCGGACTACCCCGGCCCGCTGGCCGGGTTTCTCGCCGGGCTTGACGTCTGCACCACCCGCTACCTGCTCACCGTGCCGTGCGATTCGCCATTGCTGCCGCTCGATCTGGCGGCACGGCTTGGCGCCGGCCTGCTGGCGCAGCAGGCGCGTATCGCCCTGCCCCGCGCAGGCGGCCGGCTGCAACCGGTGTTTTGCCTGCTCGACGCCAGCCTACGCGACGACCTGCGCGCCTTCATCCAGTCCGGCGGCAGCAAAATCGATTTGTGGACGGCGCGCCACCCCACGGCCATCGTGCCTTTCGACGACATCGCCGCGTTCGAGAACATCAACACCTTGGATGACCTGCAGCGGCTCGACGCCTCTGCCGCTCGACCATGACCGACCCTTTCGACCTCGACCACATCGTTTCCTGCATCAGCGGCTACGACCCCAACGCGCTGCGGGTCGACGCCGCGCTGGCCGTGATCCAGCGTAGCGTGCAACCGGTGCAGGCCGTGGAATACCTTGCGGTGCGCGCCGCGCTCGGCCGCGTGCTGGCGCACGATCTGCTCTCGCCCATCGACGTGCCGGCGCACGACAACGCGGCAATGGACGGCTACGCGCTGCGCGGCGCCGATCTGGCGGCGCAAGGCGACACCGTGCTGCACATCGCCGGCCGCGGGCTGGCCGGGCATGCGTTCAGCGGCGACGTGCCCGCAGGCAGTGCGGTGCGCATCATGACCGGCGCCGTCATGCCCGCGGGATGCGACACCGTCGTGCCACAGGAGCTGTGCCGGATGGAGGGCGATACCGTCATCGTCCCCGCTGGTGTGCTGCGCGCCGGCGACAACCGCCGGCTGCGCGGCGAAGACCTCGCCCGCGGCAAAACCGCCCTGCCCGCAGGCAAGCTGCTGCGCCCGGCCGACCTGGGGCTGATCGCCTCGCTCGGCCTGGCAGAAGTCGCGGTGCGACGCAAACTGCGGGTGGCGTTTTTTTCCAGCGGGGACGAATTGCGCTCGGTCGGCCAGCCGCTCGACGCGGGTTGCGTGTACGACAGCAACCGCTACACCCTATGGGGCATGCTGCAGCGGCTGGGCTGCGACATCGTCGACCTCGGCGTGGTGCCAGACCGCCCGGCAACCCTCGCCGAAGCGCTGCGCACCGCCACCGCCTGCGCCGACGTCGTCATCACCTCCGGCGGGGTCAGCGTGGGCGAGGCCGACTATCTGCGCAGCACGCTCTCGAGGATGGGCGACGTGGTGTTCTGGCGCATCGCCATGCGTCCGGGCCGGCCGTTGGCCTTCGGCCAGTTGCGTGCCGACGGCCATAGTGCCTGGCTGTTCGGCCTGCCCGGCAACCCGGTGGCAGTGATGGTCACGTTCTACGCCTTCGTCCGCCCGGCGCTGCTGCATGCCATGGGAGCGGACGCGCAGCCGCAACCCCTGCTGCGCGCCG
>JBFXEK010000364.1:0-2838 GCA_050180155.1 Thiomonas sp.
CCGTGGTAGCAACCGTTGCACCCCACGATATTCGGCCGCCCGGTGATCGCCCGCGCCCAGCGCAGCACGAAGCGGTTGGCATCGCTGGCGGTGGTGGTGAACTGCCACATCGGCAGGCCGAAGCGCTGCTGCAGCAGCGCGGCGACATCGAGTGCCGCCTGAGAGGGCAACATGGTCGTCGCGCCGTGCCCGCCCTGCTCGGCCAGCACCCGCGCCACCGGCGCCGGGCTGTGGCCGAACATCGCGCCGGTGTCACCCAGGCAGAAGTCGATGATCGTGTGGCCGTCGGCGTCGACCAGCCGCGCGCCCTGCGCCCGATCGACGAATAGCGGCACGGGGGGGGGGGGCGTCGGCCATCCAGTGCAGCGGGACACCGAAAAGGAAATGGCGCTGTGCCTGCTCATGCAAGGCGGCGCAGCGCGGATGCGCAGCAAGGAACCGGGCGGATTCGGCCGCGTGCAGGCGATGGACGCGGGCGGGATCGAACGGGGTGGCGGTCGGCATGGCGGCGGAGGAGGCAAAACCGCTGCGCAGTATGCGCCAAGCGCGACGCGCGCTGCAAGCGCCGCAATGGCCCTGCGGCGCGGGGCCAAAGTGGTTCTGTCGGCGGGCTATTTTCGGCGATAGGCTTGAGTCCGCTTGCAGGGCTTCGTCGGCATGGCTGAACTTTGCCGCCCGTTCACATCTTCCTACAACCATGGTTCAGCACGCATTTGCTTATGTGTCGCCGCATCGCTTCGCCGGTGCGCCGGCCTGCTCTGGCGCGCCGCCGGCGGCGCCGTTCGGCGTGGCCGGTGTGGCGTGGGACGGGGCGGTGACCAACCGTCCTGGCGCGCGTTTCGGCCCGGCGGCGATTCGCCAGGCCAGCCTGATGCTGTGCGACGCCACGCACCCGCTGTTCGACGTCTCGCCAGCCGATCAGCTCTGTGACCACGGCGATCTGTTGTTGCCCAACACCGCGCTGCAGGCGATGCGCGCGGCCCTCGAGCCGCAGGCGCAGCGCCTGATGGCACAGCAGCACATGGTGTGGCTGGGCGGCGATCACTCCATCACGCTGTCGTTGCTGCGCGCCTTGCGCACGGTGCACGGTCGCCCGCTGGCGGTGCTGCATTTCGACGCGCATTGCGACACGTGGAGCGACCACTTCGGCGAGCCATCCGGTCACGGCACCTGGGTTGACGAGGCGGTGCAGGAAGGGCTGGTCGTGCCGCAAGGACTCGTGCAGATCGGCATCCGCTCGGCAGCCGAGCGTGCCGCGCGCGACTATGTCAAACGCATCGGTGGCAGGGTGTTCACTGCGCGCGAGCTGCGCGGCCTGGAAAGCCCGTCGCAACTCGCGCCGGTCGTCGCCGACATCCGCGCCCGACTGGCCGCCGCGGGCGCGCCGGTTTACCTGACGCTGGACATCGATTGTCTGGACCCGGCTTTCGCTCCAGGTACCGGCACCCCCGAGCCCGGCGGGCTGAGCAGCGCGCAGGTGTTGTCGCTGCTGGAGGAGCTGTGCGGGATGCAACTGCCGTTCGTCGGCATGGATTGCGTCGAAGTCTCGCCGCCTTACGATCATGCCGAGCTCACTGCCAACATCGCTGCGCACTGCGTCTGGACGTATGTGTGCGCGCGCGTCGCCGCAGCGCGCAGCGCGCAGGCGTGAGCCGGGAGCGGGCATGATGCGGCTGGAACTGCAGGCGCAGCGCCTGGTCGAGAACTCGTACTACGTGCAGACGGCGCACGCTGCGCCGCAGCACGCGCCGCTGCAGGGCGAGGTGCATACCGATGTCTGCATCGTCGGCGGCGGTCTGGCCGGCTTGTCGGCGGCGTTGGAGCTGCGCCAGCGCGGCCTGCGTGTGGTGTTGCTCGAAGGCCGGCACATCGGCTGGGGCGCCTCCGGACGCAACGGCGGGCAGGCGCTGGCCGGCTACGCCAGCGAAATGGGGCCATTCGAACGCCAGCTCGGCCTGCCCGCCGCGCGGCAGGCGTGGGACGTGTCACTCCAAGCGCTGCACCTGCTGCGCGAGCGCATTGCGCGCTACACCATCGATTGCGACTGGACGCCCGGCGCGCTGACCGTTGCGGTCACGCCGGCCAAGGCGCGTGCGCTGTACGCCTGGGCCGAGCACATGCAGCGGGATTATGGTTACGCCCATTTGCACAGCCTGAGCCTTGCGCAGACGCGCGAGCTGGTCGCCAGCACCCGCTATTGCGCCGCGGTGTTCGACGACCTGGGCGGCCATTTGCACCCGCTGAACTACACCCTCGGCCTGGCACGCGCCGCGCATGACGCCGGGACGGCGATCCACGAACATTCCGAGGTGATCGCGGTGCAGCCCGCGGCGCAGGCTGGCGGCGGCAAAGCGCAAGTGCGCTGCGCTGACGGCAGCGTACGTGCCAGCCACGTGCTGCTCGCCGGCAATGTGCAACTGGGCGGGGTGGTGCCGCAATTGGCGCGGCGCATCATGCCCGTGGGCACTTACATCATTGCCACCGAACCCTTGGGCGCGCAGCGTGCCGCCGAATTGGTGCGCAACCGGGCCTGTGTTTGCGACACGCAGTTCGTCCTCGACTATTACCGTCTCAGCAGCGACCATCGGCTGTTGTTCGGCGGTCGGGTGAGCTATTCCACTGCCACGCCGCGCGACCTCACGGCAGCCATGCGCCGCAGCATGTTGCGTGTCTACCCCCAGCTCGCCGATGTGCGCATCACCCACTCCTGGGGTGGGTTCGTTGATATCACCATGAACCGTGCTCCCGATTTCGGCCGCATCGCCCCTGACGTGCTCTACCTGCAGGGGTTTTCCGGTCACGGTCTGGCGCTGGCCGGTATGGCCGGGCGGCTGGCGG
>JBFXEK010000365.1:0-2835 GCA_050180155.1 Thiomonas sp.
TGCAGCAGCGGCAGTTCGTATTCGACGGCGAGCCGGGCGATCAGGCAGTCGTGCGGGCTGCGCGGCGTGACGCCGGCCCAGCGGCAGCGCACGTACAGCGCGCCGGCCTCGGCATGGGTGGTCCCACCCGGCGCGGGCTCCAATATCGGCAGCGCGGCAAAGCGGTGGCGCAGTTCCGCCAGCGCCTGGGGCGAGCGCGCCCTGCAGCAACTCCTGCAGGATCACCGGCGCGATGCAGGCATCGCCCTCGTCGAGCAGCGCGGTCGCGGGCGTGGCGCGGCCCCCAAATCAACTGCCTCGCGCTAGCTGCGGGCATGGGTAACGCGCATGACTTCGGCCACCAGTTCGTCGTCGATCACGACGTTGGTTCGCATGGCATACACCTCCGAATGTGTTTCAGCGTAGCGCCTGGGCTGCCGCGAAGACAGGGTCCGCGGCACACCGGGGACCGCAGGGCGTGCCGGCGGATAGCGGCAAGCTTGCGAAATCGCCACGGGCCGGGTTGCGGCCCTCATCCTGTCGACCGCCACGACGGAATCCAACGATGAAGACGAAAACGCTCGAATACGAATTGCGCTTCCTGACCCCGGCTTTTCTCGGCAACGCCGAGCAGAGCGCCCAGTGGCGCACGCCGCCCATCAAGGCGCTGCTGCGCCAGTGGTGGCGGGTGGTGTGGGCGGCCCAGCATGGCTTTCGCGACAACGTGCCGGCAATGCGGCGTGAGGAGGGGATGTTGTTCGGCGTCGCCAGTGATGGCGAAGGTGACAGCCGTAAAAGCCGCATTCGCCTGCGGCTAGATCGATGGGATGAAGGCCGGCTGACCGCATGGCAGGCATTGCCGACAGTCGCCCATCCTGAAGTGAGGTTTGCGGTCGGCAGCGACCTGTATCTCGGCTACGGCCCCTTGACCTTGCCGCAGGGCGCGAGGGCACCGGCGCTCAAGGCCAACACCGCGATACAGGCAGCCGAGTCCGCCATGTTCTCGGTCGCCGTACCGGACACGGCCCTGCTGGCCGTTGAACGCGCGCTGGCGCTGATGCACGGCTTCGGCACGCTCGGCGGGCGCAGCCGTAATGGTTGGGGCTCGTTCGTGCTCATGCCGCAGGGCGACACCGGCCCGCTGGCTTTAGACCTGCCGCTGCGACCGTGGCGCGACTGCCTGGATCGCGACTGGCCGCACGCCATCGGCGGCGACGGACGAGGTCCTCTGATCTGGCAGACAGCGCCGCACGCGGATTGGAAGGCACTGATGAGGACGCTGGCGATCATCAAAATCGGTCTGCGCACGCAGTTCGTCTTCACGACCGGCAAAAACGCACCGAATCCCGAAGATAGGCACTGGCTGAGCTACCCGGTCACCAACCATTCGGTTCAGCCGTGGGGTGGCAGCGCCCGCCTGCCCAACAGCCTGCGCTTCAAGGTCCGCGCCTCGCCGGACGGCAGGCTCGCCGGCGCGATCTTCCACGTCCCCTGTCTGCCCCCTCCAGCGTTCCGCCCGGATCGCAGAGCCATCGAAGGCGTCTGGCAGCGCGTGCATGCATTTCTGGACGCATCCCAACAACAGCTGACCCGGAGCCCGGCATGAGCAGCGATCGCCTGTGGCAAACCAAACTTGCCGCGCGCCTCCACGACCCGGCGGAAAAGGCGCTGGTGCTGCTGCGCGACCCGGCCGGGCACGAGAACGGCACGTCGCGCGCGCTGCGCCGGCTGATCGGGCTCGAAGCGCTGCCAGCCGGTGACATCGACCCGGACAACGACCAGGCGCTCGCCAACCTGCTGTTCAGGCAGGGCCTGCCGGCGGACATCTACCGTCAGGTGCAGCGCGCCGACTGGTGGGCGGCGGCCGCCGACCGGCCGCAGTGGCCAATGGACGAGATCACCGTCAAGACCAAAACGGGCGACACCCGGACGTTCGCCGTGGCCGACTGGGCTCGGGTGCACTGGACGCAGCAGCCGGTGCTGATCCACCCGCTGACCGGCGATGCCGTGGACCTGCACGACCTATCCGACGCCGAACTCGACGCGCTCAAACAGCGCAGCTTCGACCATTTTTCCACACTGCTCACGGCGCTCGGCGCCCAGGGCGATGCGCCGCAGGATTGGCGCAAGACGCTGCTCGCCTACTGGCGCTTCGGACCGGATCTGGCCGCCACCAGCGCCGACACGGACGACTTTCAGAAGCTCGGCGCGCTGTGGGAGGTGCTGCCGGCCGACACCCGGGTACCGGATCACAGCATCTGGGATCACCTGGATCTGACCTCGGCCTTCGCCGGCGCCTTTGCCGCCGACCCGGACGGCGAGGCGGCGCTGCTGGCGCTCTCGATCGGCCCGGTGCAGGGCTTCATCGCCGCCGCGCGCTCGACCTCGGACCTGTGGGCCGGCTCGCACCTGCTGTCGCGCCTGGCCTGGGAGGCCATGCGCCCGGTGTGCGAGGAACTGGGGCCGGACGCGATTCTGTTTCCGCGCCTGCGCGGCATCGCGCAGGTGGACCTGTGGCTGCGCGACGCGATGGGCTTGCCCGATGCGCTGTTCCGGCATTGTGAATGGAACAAGGGCGCGACCGACGCCAATCCGCTGTTCGCGGCCGCGCTGCCCAACCGCTTCGTGGCCGTGGTGCCGGCGAGCCGGGCGCGGCAGATTGCCGAGAACGTCACCCGGCAGGTGCGTGACTGGCTCGCACGACTGGGTGAAGACGTCGTGATGCGGCTATTGCACGAAGCTGGCTTCGACAAGGAAACGACGCTGACGCCCTATGCCCAGATGAAGGAGCAGCTCGCCGGCTTTCCCGAGGTGCATTGGGCAGCAGTGCCGTTCTCGGTCATCCGCTGCCGGGAT
>JBFXEK010000366.1:0-2833 GCA_050180155.1 Thiomonas sp.
CGAGCTGGTGCAGCCGCGCGGCGGACCATCCGGCGCCGGGCAGCGCGGCATCGTTGCACGCCATGCGCGGTAACAGTCGTGCCGCCAGCCATTGCGCGGCGCCGACGTCGGTGTGCGGCAGCAGTGGGTCGGTCAGTTGCAACTGCGCGTCGTCCGCAGCGACGAGCAGATCGCACGCCAGCGCCAGCGCCGCGCCCGCGCCGCGCACCAGGCCGTGCAACGCGCCGACGACCAGCGGCTGGCAATCGCGCAACGCCAGGATGCAGTCGTGCAAGGGATCGAGCGCGTCGGCATGCTGCAGGCCGCTGCAAAAATGCGGCGCGGTGCCAGTGAGGAGGACGGCACGGATGTCTGCGTCGCGTTGCGCCGTGGTCAGCGCTTCGAGCATGGCAGCGCCGAGCGCGGTGCTGAACGCATTGCGGGTTTCGGGGTGATGCAGTTGCAGCACCAGGCTGTGGCCCTGGCGTTCGGCGCGGAGTTCGGCACTCATGATGGCGACGCAAGCGGTGGCAATGACTGCGGATCATAGGCATAAGCCTGCGGCATGCCGCAGCCGTTGTTGGGCAATGCCGACGATGCGCCGCGAAAACGTTAAATTTTTCACGTCATTGTGAAGCAAATGCGATGCCGAAGGCGCGCGCCCAGGTGCATGGTGATACATTGATTTCCATTTGTCCGGCCCGCCTGGATGGGCCTTTTTTACCGCTTGGTCATGCCCGTTCAGCTTCGCTTGCCAGATGTGTGGCGTTGGTGCCGCTTGCGCCCGGCCGCCGCTGCGCTCGGGCTGACGATGGCCGCAAGCCAGCCGGCCTGGGCGCTGATGATCGGTGCCGCGCACACCCGCGCCGAACTCGGCCGCCCGCTGCGCATGGAAATCCCGCTGCGCCTGGACGCCGGTGAAGCGCTGCCGCTGTCTTGCGTGCAAGCCGCGCCGGCGGGTGATCTGGCTAGCGACCTGGGCGCGTTGGCGGTGTCGGCCAGCCCGGCTGCTGGCGGCTTGACGCTGATGGTGCATAGCCAGAAACCGCTGCACGATCCGATCGTCGAAGTGCGCCTACACCTCGGCTGTCAGTTCCAGCGCACGCAGATCTACACCGTGCTGGTCGACCCGCCCAAGCCCGAGCTGCCGCTGACGGCTGGCAGCGCCGTGGCCACGCCGGGCGCGGGAGCATCGCAGCCTGGCGGCCAGGCGGCCACCGCATCCGCGCCGCCTGCGGCGCAGGCTCAGACGCGGCAGGCGGAAGCGACGGCCGTCCCCTATGCGGCGCACCCCGCTGCCATGCAGCGGCAGGCCGTCGCCCCGGTGGCCGCAAGGCACGCGCCGCACGCGCGGCAGACGCCGCCGTCGCCCACCGTGGCCGAGCGTCCCACCCGGGCGGAACCGCACAGCCGCCTGGAACTAGGCGACATCGCCTCGGCGGCTACCGTGGACATGCCGGCGCTGCGTCTGGCCGTGGCGCTGCCGCCGGTTCTGCCCACGGTGACTGCGGCGCAACGCGCCCGGCTCGAGGCGCTGCGCCAACTGGTGTTCGACGCCGTGGCCGCCAGCGGCGACGGCACGCCGGCCACGCTGCAGCAGTTGCAGGCTTTGCAGGCGCGCGCCGAGGTGCTGCAGCGGCAGTTTGCGCAGGCGTCGCAGCGGTTGCAGCAGACGCAGGCCGAGCTCGCCGCAGTGCGCGCAGGCAGCTTGCCCGCCGCCTGGCTGTATGCCCTCGCGGCAGCCGTGGCGGCGTTGCTGCTGCTGAGCGCTTGGCTGTGGCGCCGTGCTGTCGCGGCGGAATCGGCAGACCATCCGTTTGCTGCCAGCCCCGGCTGGCCGCCGGCAGATGCCGGCCTGGTGCCGCAGCCCGGGGTCGAGGCCACCCTCGTGTCGCAGAGCGCGACGTCACCTGCGGCGCAGCGCTCGACCCTGCCGCCGCCGCCAGCCATGCCGTTCGGTTTGCCGCCGCAGGTCGACGGCCGGCCGCTGCAGCCGCGCATCGATGCGCCGGCGCCGGTGGCAAAACCGGTGGCCGAGGCAGCGCCGCCGCAGACCTGGGGCCATCCAGGTGATGACTGGGACTCGCGGTTTTTACAGCCGCTGGCGCAAGACAAGCAGGTCCAGGTCGACGAGTTGATGGATGCCGGGCATCTGGCCGAATACTTCATCGACATGGGCGACGACGACCGGGCGATGGCGCTGCTGGAGAAATCGCTCGACGACAGCGCGAGCGACAGCTTTGCGCTGCCGTACCTGCTGCTGTTCGACCTCTACCGCAAGCACGGCCGGAAAAAAGAATTCGACGCGCTCTACACCCGGTTCGAGCGGCGCTTCAACGTCGCCGTGCCGCCGTGGGGGCAGGAAGCTGCTCCCGGCGCCCCTGGACGGGACCTCATCGATTACGACCGCGCGATGGCGCTGATCACACAGTCGTGGGGCACGCCGCAGAGCGTGACGGTGCTCGAACACATGCTGCTCGACGATCCGAACCAGCATCGCATGGGGTTCGACCTGCCGGCGTACCGCGATCTGCTCATGCTCTACGCCGTGGCGCGCGACTTGTTTCCCGACGCCGTGCCCGGCGGGGCAGCAGCGCAACCGGCGGCTCCGGCCCCAACGCAGACGCTCGACCTGGATTTCGAACTACCGCTTGCCGCCGCAGCACCTGCGCCGCCGGCCGAGCCGTTGCCCGATGCCGGGCAATTCAATCTGCCGCCGCGCGCCGGTGGTGCTGCGGCTGCGGGCTGAGAGAGCGTGCGTGAACGCACCCGCCATCGCCCGCGGGTGACCCGCAGGCCGCATCCCATGTGTTGCCCCTGCGCGCCACAGACTTGGCTACGGCTTTGCTTCGTG
>JBFXEK010000367.1:0-2800 GCA_050180155.1 Thiomonas sp.
ATGCCCAGTCGCGCCACGAGCGGCGCTGGTGGAGTCTGGCGGCGCAGCAGCCGGCGCTGCAGGGCTTCACACAGTGGCAGGAGGAATTCGTCGCCTTGCTCGACGACGCCGTGCGGCTGCGGCTGCGCGCCGACGTGCCCTGCGCTGCGTTTCTCTCCGGTGGCGTGGATTCGAGCACCGTGGTCGCGCTCATGGCACGGCACCTGCGCACGCCGGCACGCACCTTTTGCATCGGCTTTGCCGACGCGCGCTTCGACGAATCGCCCTACGCCCGCGACGCCGCGCAGCGCTTTGGTACGCAGCACCGCGAGCGCATCGTCGCCGCGGACATGCTCGACGGCTGGGACGACGTGCTCTGGCATTGCGACCAGCCTCACGGCGACGCCTCGTTTTTGCCCACGCTCGAAGTGGCGCGGCTGGCCGCGGGCGAGGTGAAGGTCGTACTCACCGGCGACGGCGGCGACGAACTGTTCGCCGGCTACGACAAATACGCCAGCTTCATGGCCGACCCGGCGCTGCGCGACTTGCCCGACGCTCAATTCGCCCGTCACTACATCGAGCACACCGGGCTGTTCGGCGCGCAGGCGCGCGCCGCGCTGTTTCAGCCCTGGCTGGCGCAACGCCTGGCCGGGGTGGACAGCGTGCGCGACGTTGCCGCGCCCTGGCTGCAGCAGGCGGCGCATTTCGACCGCGTCAACCAGATGCTGTTCCTCGACACCATGCTGCTGCTGCCGGGCAACAACCTGGTCAAACCCGACCGCATGGGCATGGCCGTCTCGCTCGAAGCCCGCACCCCGCTGCTCGACTGGCGCGTGGTCGAACTCGCGTTTCGCGCCACCGGCGACACCAAGCTGCGCGACGGCGACAAAAAACACTGGTTCAAACGCGCCGTCGAACCGCTGATCGGCGCCGATCTGGCGTACCGCAAAAAGCAGATGTTCACCGTGCCGATCGGCGAATGGTTCCGCGGCCCGCGCCGCCAGTGGCTGCACGACCTGCTGTTCGCCCCCGACGCCCTGGGCGCGCGACTGTTCCAGGCCGATGCGGTACGCAAACTGTTCGACGACCATGTCGCCGGCATGGCCAACCACACCCGCGAGCTGCGCGCGCTGGCCGCGCTCGAACTTTGGGCGCGGCGGTTCCGCCCCGTCCTTGCCGCGTGATGCAGCCGTGATGCAGCCGACTGACATGCCGCACATCCTCGCCGTCGCCTACGGCGGCGGGCATATTGCCATGATGCTGCCGGTGCTGCGCGCGCTGCGCACGCAGCGGCCCGCGGTGCGCATCACCCTGCTGGCGCTGACCACCGCCCGCCGCGCCGCGGCCGACGCCGGCGAAACACCGCTGGGCTACGCCGACCTGCTCGATGTGCTCGACACCGCAGAGCGCGAATACGCCCTCGACCTGGGCCGCACATTGCTGCCCGGCAACACCCACCCCGATGTCAGCGAAGCCCAAACCGTGGCGTATCTCGGCGTCAACGCCTGGGATTTGCAGCAGCAGCTCGGGCGCAGCGCCGCCGCCGCGCTGCTCGCCGCCAAAGGACGGCAGGGCTTTTACCCGCTGCACTTTTTCCGCCGCGTGCTCGCTCGGCTACGTCCGGACCTGGTGCTGACGACCAACTCGCCGCGTAGCGAGCAGGCCGCGCTCGACGCCGCCGCCGAGGCCGGCATCCCCACGCTGGCGCTGCTCGACCTGTTCGCCCTGCCAGGCGACGCCTTCGCCGCGCGCGCGCGCCACCCCAGCCGGGTGTGCGTGCTATCGGACGCGGTACGCGACAACCTGATCCGCGCCGGCTGGCCGGCGCCGCGCATCGCCGTCACCGGCAACCCGGCGTTCGATGCGCTGCACGCCGCGCACGTGGTTGCCGCCGGCGCCCGGCTGCGCGCCGCGCTGGCCGCGCCGCGGCAGCGGCTGGTGCTGCTGGCGCTGCAGCCCGAACCCCGCGAACACCCGGCGTCACCCGGCATGCGCGGCGACCCGGCGCTGCCGCAGCGCATCCTGCAGCACGCCATCGCCTGCGTGCAGCGCCATGCCCACTGGCGGCTGCTGGTGCGGCCGCATCCGTCACAGCCCATGCCGGCGCTGCCTGCGTCGGAACACGTCGTCGCCGCGCCGGCCACCGAGCCGCTGCACCCGTTGCTGCACGCCGTGGACGTGGTGATCACCGGCACGTCCACCGTCGGCCTCGAAGCGCACCTGGCCGGCGCCCGGGTGTTGCAACTGCTCGATTCCATCGCGGCTGCCGCCATGCCCTACCGTGCGCTGGGCGTGGCCGACGCCGCCTGCCATCTGCCCGCGCTGGAGCCGACCCTGGCCGCGCTGCTGGCCCAGCCGCGGCGGAATGTTTCTGCCGCGCCCGCCGGCAACGCCGCGCAACAGGTGGCGGCGCAGGCGCTCGCCCTGCTCGCCGCGCAGCCCGAGGACACCACGCCATGACCACCATCGCCACCATCTGCGCGCGCGGCGGCAGCAAAGGGCTGCCGCGCAAAAACGTGCTGCCGTTTCTCGGCACCCCGCTGATCGCCCACAGCATCGCTTTCGCGCGGGCGCACCCGGCGATCGACGGCGGCGTGTTCGTTTCCACCGACGACCCCGACATCGCCCGCATCGCGCGCGACGCCGGCGCGACCGTGCCCTACCTGCGCCCGGCCGAGATGGCGCGCGACGACAGCCCCAAGCTGCCGGTGATCGAACACCTCGTCGCCCACCTCGAAGCGCAGGGCCGGGTGATCGACTGCGTCGTCGATCTGCAACCCACTTCACCGCTGCGCACCGCCGCCGACCTCGACGGCTGCCT
>JBFXEK010000368.1:0-2818 GCA_050180155.1 Thiomonas sp.
CGGTTTTTGTGTTCGACCACTTGACGGTCGAGTTTGTCGATCATGGTGTCGATCGCCGCGTATAGGTCTTCATGTTGACTTTCCACGAATATCGACTTGCCCTTGACCATCAGATTGCATTCGGCGCGCTGGCGTTTTTCCTTCTCTTTGAGTTTTTCCACACCAAGTAGCACGTTGATGTTGACCACCTGGTCGAAATGGCGCGCCACGCGGTCCAGCTTGGACTCGACATAGCTGCGCAATGCGGGAGTAACTTCCAAATGGTGGCCGCTGATGGTCAGATTCATAGTGAAGCTCCTGTTGGGGGAAGAAAGAAAAGCTCAAGGCCGTTGCCTTGGCTGCTTGCGCTGAAACGGTTGCAACCCTCCTTTGCTGCATGGTGGAACTGTCGCAATCAGTGTGCTACCGCCCCTGGGCAAAATCAAGCCCCGCCCGCGAATCGAGTCTGGTTTTGCCGCCTGCTCGCCGCGGGCAAAAAAAATCGCCCCGACCTGCCGGCCGGAGCGCACGAAGGAGCCAGTTTGTCGCCGCGCCGTCGCACCGCCGCGGCCGGGATCGACTCAAGAGGATGCCGTCGCGGGCTTGAAACCGTATTGCTCGAAAATGTGTAGCGCCGTGGGCGAGCGCAGGAATTGCGCCCACATCAGACCGGCCTGCGGATGCGCTGCGCCCTTGACGATGGCGGCGGCGTAGATGGCCGTGGTGTTTTGATCGGCCGGAATATCGACGTGGCTGATCGGATGCCCGGCTTTTTGCTGGAAGATCGCTTCCGATTTCCACGTCACCCCGGCTTGCGCCAGCCCCTGCATCAGGTACAACGGAGTTTGGCGGTGGTGGATATGGGTGAGGATGGTCTGGCCGTCCTCGACCTTGCTGCCGTACACCGTTTGTTCCAGCGCGTGGCCGCCGGCTTTTTTCAGCGAGGCTTCGATTTGCCGCGCCACGCCCTCCCATGCCGGGTTGGGCATCGACAACGTCACGCCGGGCTTGCCCAGGTCGGTCAGGCCGGTGATGTGCGCCGGGTTGCCCGCGGGAACCATGATGGTCAGATCGTTGCTGACGTAGCGGATGGCCTGTCCGGTGAGCACGCCGTCGTGCAGCCCGGCTTCGATTTTTTTCAACCCGGCGGCGAACACGTCCGGCTTGACCGTCCAGGTCATATTGCCCACGGTGATGGTGCCGCCGTGCTGCATCTGTTTGAGCAGGATGCCAGGTGGCAGGGTTTCGTAGAACACCCGGCCTTTGAACTGCGGATGCTCCTTCTCGAACGCCTGCACCAGCGGCGCCATGGCGAAGTAGTAATTGCCGGCGACGAAAATCACCAGCTTGGGATGGTCCAGATCGCCGTGGAAGTCGGGCAGGTCGTTGACCTCGGGGACGGTGAATTCCAGCCCCTTGTGCAGCGCCGGGTCGTTTGCCCCGTGCTGCCAGGGCGGAAACATCACGCCTTTGTACTGCGGCGGCTGCACCTTGCCGTTCCAGCCCTGCGCGGCTTGCTGCGCGTGTGCCGCCAGCGGCAGCGCCAACGCTACTGCGCCCAGCAGCGCGGCACGCAATGATTTCAGTCGCATCGTTTCCTCCTCTATCGATCGTTGGTCTGCGCGGTCAGGCGTAGCGGTAGCCCGCGTCTTCGAGTTCCACCAGGGTGGCGACGATGCCCGGAGTGAGCACGGCGCCAGGGATGAGGTGGTTGGTGAATTCCGCCGCCATTTCGGCGTGGGTTTTGTGATCCGGGTTGATGCCCTTGGCGTGCAAAGCACCTGTGAACTCCCAAATGGCGTTGTGGCAGGCGAGGAACACGGCGCCTCGGCGCTGCAACACCGGGATGCTGTTGTCCGCCGGCGAGTACACGCCATGCGCGTCCTCGACGTTACTGGCGCTGGCCGCAGCCGCCGGCGACGTTTTCATCCAGACATTGGTGCTCTGCTTGCCCTTGGTGAAACGGCCCAACTGGTATTTGGCCCAGAGCGCGTCGTCGTACAGCGCCAAATGCGCCGGGCCGTGCGTGGCCGACACGGCGAGGAAGTCCGGGTGTTTGAACGACCAGATCTGCGCGTTCATCGCATTGCGCATCAGGTTCAGCCATGGCCCTTCGAGATTGGTGTTGTTCCACACCTGCCGTGGCTTGCCGGCATACGCCAACACCAGATCGAGCGCCTCGGCGTCCCACTCGTCGCGGTGCTGCAGAATCATCTGCGTGGTCTTGAAGTCGCGCCGCCGCGGCGCCGCGGCGAGCTTTTGCTGCAGCGCGGCCAGCGTCGCCGCACCCGGCGGAAGTAAAGCGTCCTGCACCGCAGCGGCGCGCGACGCGCCCATTCCCACCAGCCCCAGGCCGGCGGCCAAAGTCGATTGCAGCGCCACGCGGCGCGACACGGAAGAAAACGGCATCGATCAGCTCCTGTCAGCGGCCCACACGCCAAGCGGCATGCGTGACCATGTCGACAAGATAGGGCGCGATGATCGACAACACAAACGGATAATTGATGTGTCATCAATCGATTAAACCGATTGATGACCGGCGCCCGCGGTCAATGCGCCACGGATTTGGAAAACAGCTGGATGACCAGCACGCCGGCGAGAATCAAACCCAGCCCGAGCAACGCCGCCCCGTCCAGCCGCTGGTGGTCAACCACAGAGCCCACCAGGGTGATGAGCACGATGCCCACTCCCGACCACACCGCGTAAGAACTGCTCATCGGAATGGTCTGCATGGTGCGCGACCGCAGGTAGAACGCCAGCGCATACGCCACCCATACGACCAGCGACGGCAGCGGCCGGGTGAACCCGGCGGTGGCTTTGAGCGCCGACGTCCCGATCA
>JBFXEK010000369.1:0-2815 GCA_050180155.1 Thiomonas sp.
GACTGCATACGGGTCTTCCTGATTCCGTGGCGAAACATGGCCGTGAATAATGCCATGTTGCAACATCCGCCGCGCAACTCGCACACCGCCTCGCCATGCCGCTGTCTTTGCCCGCAACCCGTGCCGCCTGGACGCAGCCCAAGCTGGCTGCCGTCGTCCTCGACGAACTGCGGCAACAAAACGCTTTGGCGCTGCCGCTGCAGCGCGGCCTGGCACACGGCAGCCATGCCCTGCTCGACGCTGTCAGCCTGATGGTGCTGCAGCGCCATGAACTCGCCGACCGCCTGCGGCTCAAGGCCGGCTTGAGCTATTCCAGCATCATCCCAGGCTGCGCCTGCGAGGCCGACCCGACGCCGATGAGCGAACTCGCCGAATACGTCGAACTGCAGATCGACATCAGCAAAGCCGACGCCAGCGCCAGCCTGAAGCTGCTCGACGACCAAGGAACACCAATTTGACCAACGGCGCCCGGTTTTACGGAGCGAGCCGCTGCTGCCGCCACGCGCCGTCGGGCTGCAGGGTGTAAGCCAGCCGGTCGTGCAGCCGCGACGGCCGCCCCTGCCAAAACTCCCAATAATCGGGCACCAGCCGGTAGCCGCCCCAATGCGGCGGCCGCGGTGGGTGGATGCCGAAACGCAAGCCGAACTCCGCCGCGCGCTTGAGCAACTCGGCGCGGCCGGTGATCGGCTCGCTCTGCGGCGACGCCCAGGCGCCGAGGCGCGAGGCGAGTGGTCGGCTGGCGAAGTACGCATCCGATTCTTGCGCGCTGACCTTTTCCACCCGCCCTTCGATCCGCACCACACGTTCGAGCTCGACCCAGTGGAACTGCAGCGCGGCAAACGGGTTGGCCGCCAGTTCGCGGCCTTTGCGGCTGTGGTAATTGGTGTACCAAACCACGCCGCGCGCATCGACGTGTTTGATCAGCACCACGCGGGTCGACGGCCTGCCGTTTTCACCCACTGTGGCCACGGTCATGGCGTTGGGCTCGGGCAGTTGCGCGTCCATCGCCTGCTGCAACCAGCGCTCGAATTGCCTGAGCGGGTCGGCTTCGGCATGCGCTTCGTCGAGTTCGGCGCGCGTGTAGTCTTTGCGCAAATCGGAAAGCGGTTTCATGCCGCCAGTATAGAAAGCCCGGCTGTTCCACCCTCGGTGTGACCAGAGTCACAATCTTGTATCAAAATTTTTCCATATTGCCGAACATCAAGATTTTTTACCCGGCTGTCGGACACAATTCCGTAGCGTTTTTATCAACTATTGACCCCATTGTTCCAGCCATGTCCACCGTCCAGACTCCTCAAGCCGCCGAACCGGCGCACGCCAGCAGTTGGCTGGCGCATTTTCCGATCACCCTGTTCGCCACCATCATGGGTACGACCGGGCTGGCGATCGCCTGGCACAAATCCGCTCAAGTGCTTGCCATGCCGCACGGCGTGGGCGTCGGCCTGAGCTACGCCGCGCTCGCCCTGTTCGTCGTGCTGCTGCTCGGTTATGGCGCCAAGGCGCTGCGTTACCCCGGTGAACTCAAGGCCGAGTTCAACCACCCGGTGCGCATCAGCTTTTTTCCCGCCATTTCCATCAGCGCCCTTTTGCTGTCGATCGCCTTCTTGCACATGCAGCCCGTCTGGTCGCAAGCACTGTGGTGGGGCGGGATCGTGCTGCACTTGGCCTTCACCGTGGTCATCATGTCGTCGTGGATCCACCATACCCACTACCAGATCCAGCACTCCACGCCGGCTTGGTTCATCCCAGTGGTCGGCAACATCCTCGTTCCCATCGCCGGCATGACGCACGGCGCGGCGGAAATCTCCTGGTTCTTTTTCAGCATCGGTCTGGTGTTCTGGATCGTGCTGCTCACGGTGATGATGAACCGCTTTTTCTTCCACCCGCCGGTGCCGGCCAAATTGCTGCCCACGCTGTTCATTCTCATCGCCCCGCCAGCGGTGGGTTTCCTGTCCTATCTGTCACTCGACGGCGGCGTCGTCGACAACTTCGCCCGCGTGTTGTTTTACGTGGCGCTGTTCACCACGCTGCTGCTGTTCTACCAAATCCCGCAATTCCGCAAAGTGCCGTTTTTCATGTCGTGGTGGGCGTATTCCTTCCCGATGGCGGCCATCACCATCGCCAGCCTGACCATGGGCAGCAAAATCGGCAGCGGATTCCTCATGGGGCTGGGCGGCACGCTGCTGGCGCTGACCACGGCGCTGATCGCCCTGCTCGCGGTGCTGACGGTCAAGGCCATTGCCGAGGGCAAGGTGTTCGTCCCGGAATGACCGCACCGCTGGCGCAACGACCCGGCTGCGGCCGGGTTTTTTGCGTCCCCGGGTTCACGCGCTTTACATGGCGGCAGCCGCAAATTAACTTGAAGTGGACCGATCCATGTCAGAACACCATGATCCCGCCGCATGCCACCGATCGCCGCCGTCTGCTGCGACGGGCGCTGCGCGCCGCGATGGCTGCAGCGGCGGCCCTGCTCTGGCCCGGAGCCGCGGACGCGGCCGACAGCGCGGCCGAGTGGTCTGCAGATCCGGATGCGGCACGCGCCGCCGCGCTGCTGGCGCGCATCGGCCAGGCGCGCTGGCTGCAGGAAGGCAGCGGGCCGCGCATCGTCTACGTGTTCTTCGACCCGAACTGCCCCTACTCGCACAAACTGTATCTGGCCACGCGCGCCGAAGTCGGGCGTCATGGACTGCAATTGCGTTGGATTCCCGTGGGGCAACTGCACGCCAGCAGTCCGGGCAAAGCGGCGGCCATCCTCAGCGCAACTGACCCGCTGGCCGCTTTCCACAAAAACGAAGACGATTGGGATTTTGGCGAA
>JBFXEK010000370.1:0-2811 GCA_050180155.1 Thiomonas sp.
CACGTCGGTCACGCCCTGCGCTGCGTCATCGACGGCTACAGCGAGCTGATACGCCCAGGCGCCGTCGGCGCGGCGCAGCACAAAGTCGCCGACCTCCTGGCTGAGCACTTGCGCCTGTTCTCCCAGTCGGCGGTCGGTCCAGCGTAACGGCACCCCGTCGTCATCAGGCAATCGCAGCCGCCAGGACCGCGGCGGGCGTCCGTGCAGGCCGCTGCGACAGGTGCCGGGGTACACCGCCTCGTGACCACGCGCCGGCAGCCGGCCCTGCTGCGCCAGCACCGCCAACACGTCGGCGCGCGAGCAGGCGCAGGGATAGGCCCGCTGCCGCCGCACCAGCGCATCGAGCGTCTGCTGATACAGCGCGCTGCGCTGCGACTGGTACAGAGGCGGCAGATCGGGGTGCAAACCGCACTGCGCGAGTTGCTGCAGGATGGTACGGTCGGCACCCGGACGAAGGCGGGTGAAATCGACGTCTTCCAGCCGCACCAGCCACAGCCCGTCATGGGCCCTGGCGTCCAGCCAGGAGGCCAGCGCCGCCACCAGCGAGCCGGCGTGCAGCGGGCCGGTGGGCGACGGGGCAAAGCGGCCGATATAGCCGGCTGCGCGGGGTTTCATCCCGGCATGCACGGAGTCAATGACCGGCGAGCAGCGCGTTGATATCCTGCGCCAGGTCTTTGGCGCTCACCCCTTCGCGCTCGAACAGCCGGATCTTGCCTTCCCGGTCGAAGACGTAAAACCCTGCGGTGTGATCCATGGTGTAACTGCCTGGCGTCTGGCCAGGGACTTTTTTGTAATACACCTTGAACGTCTTGGCGGTCTGCTCGATCTGCTGCGGCGTGCCGGTCAGTGCGAGGAAAGACGGGTTGAAGTGGGTGACGTAGGCTTTGAGGATCTGCGGGGTGTCGCGCTGCGGATCGACGGTGACGAACAGAAACTGCACATCCTTGGCTTTGTCGCCGAGGTCGTCCATCGCCTGCGCCACGATCTGCAGCGACGCCGGACAAATGTCCGGGCATTGGGTGTAACCGAAGTACATCACCACCACTTTGCCTTTGAAATCGGCCAGGGTGCGTGGCTTGCCGTTGAAATCGGTCAGGTCAAAGCCGCTGGCATACGGTACGCCGGTGATATCAACCCCATGAAACGCATACGGCTTACTGCATGCGGCAAGCACGAAAGGAGCCGCAGAGACGGCGAGCAACAGCGCGCGCCGGGAGGCGGAAAAAGGGACGGACATCAAGCCAATCGGAAGTGCAGATAGTGATCCGCCAGCAAGGCGGCAAAGAGCAACGAAAGGTAAACGATGGAATAGCGGAACGTCTTGCGCGAAAGCAAATCGCTGTAATCGCGCTTGAGCATCCAGGCGTAGGCGATGAACACCGCATCGAGCACCACGGCGCTACCCAGATACAGCAAGCCGCTCATTCCCAGCCCGTAGGGCAACAGGGTCACGGCCGACAGCAGCAGGGTGTAGAGCAGGATTTGCGTGCGCGTGTACTCCGAACCGTGGGTCACCGGCAGCATGGGCAAACCGGATTTTTTGTAATCGTCGACACGGTACAGCGCCAGCGCCCAAAAATGCGGCGGCGTCCATAGAAAGATGATGAGGAACAGCACCATCGCCTGCACCGTCACATGGCCGCTGACCGCGGCCCAACCGAGCACCGGCGGCATGGCGCCGGAGGCACCGCCGATGACGATGTTTTGCGGCGTCGCCGGTTTGAGGAAGATGGTGTAGATCACCGCGTAGCCAACGAACGTGCCGAACGTCAGCCACATGGTCAACGGATTGACCTGGGTGTAGAGCAGCCACATGCCCGCGGCGCACAGCACGCCGGAAAAGGCGATGATCAACCCGGCGCTGAGCTCGCCCCTAGCCGACGGGCGCCACGCCGTGCGCCGCATCACCGCGTCGATTTTTTGCTCGACCAGGCAGTTGAAGGCCGCCGCGGCGCTGGCCACCAGCCAGATGCCCAACGTGCCAAACAGCACCGGCTCCCAGGCCGGCAGCGCTGGCTCGGCGAGGAACATCCCAATGACAGCGCAGAAGACGATGAGCTGCACCACCCGCGGCTTGGTCAGGGCGTAGAGCTGCGCCGCGATCCGTAGCGGGCTAGGAGTGTTGGGCAGGACTTGAGGTTCCATGCTGATCTCCGCAAAATCGATCAGTGTTTGGGCAAAGGCGGTACCGGCTGCAGTTTGACGAAGCGGGAACCGAGAGACTCCGAGGGCGCATGCTCGCGCACCCGGGCGCTGACGCGGTAAATGCCGAAAGTCAGCAGCAGCATGAGCACGGCTGAGCCACCGTTGTGCGCCACGGCGATGACCAGCGGGTGCCCTTGGGTGACCAGGATGATGCCAAAGACCACCTGTAGGACGACGGCAAACGCGATCCAGCCGGCCAGGCGACGCAGCGCCGCGTAGCGCCACATCGCTGCAACTGCGGCAAGCACCGCGGCGGTGGCAACGAGGGCAAACAGACGGTGCCCCCATTGAATCGCCACCAGCGCCGCCTCGGTGATCGGCTGGCCGCTGGCGGTCAGGCCGAGATGCCGCCACAGCGTGAACCCCTGCTCCCAATTGGCATCCGGCGTGAACGTGCCGTTACACGTCGGAAAGCCGCTGCACGCCAGCGCGGCGTAGTTGGTGCTGGTCCAGCCGCCGAGAAATATCTGCACCAGCACGGCGATCGCTGCGACCCACAGCAAAGTGCGCGTGAGGACGCCGGCAGACACGCTGACCAGATCGGCGCGGTTGCGCATCCAGAACCACGCCAGCAGCATGAGCAAAATGATGCCGCCCATGAGGTGC
>JBFXEK010000371.1:0-2809 GCA_050180155.1 Thiomonas sp.
GTGCGTGCCCGCAAGGGATCTCGGCGGCTGGCAGCAAGTCTTTGTGCTGATATGGTTTTCCCCCGCCCGTCCCGCTGCCCTCCCCGCCTGCTCGGGCGCCTGCGCGTGGCAGCGTGCCTGCTGCCCTGCGCCGCACTGCTGGCCGCACCCGTCTGGGCACAAACCGCCGTCAACCCCGATCCAGGGTATGCCAGCAACCTGCCTGCTCTGGGCGACCCGGCGCAGGGCGGTTTGTCCACCGTGCAGGAAAAGCGCCTGGGCGACATCATCATGCGCGAAATGCGCCAGGAGCCGGCGTACCTGCACGACAGCCTGCTGCGCGACTATCTGCAGGCCATCGTCGACCGCCTGACCCCGGCGGCGCGCCGCACCGCGGAAATGGAGTCACCCAAGCGCTTTCGCGTCTTTTTGCTGCGCGACCGCAGCTTCAACGCCTTTGCCCTGCCCGGCGGCTGGATCGGGGTGCACACCGGCATGGTGATCGACGCCCAGTCGCACGACCAGGTCGCCGCGGTGTTCGCGCACGAAATGTCGCACATCACCCAGCGGCACATCGCACAGCGCCTGGCGCAGGCGGGAAAAGACAAGCTGCTGAGCATCGGCTCGCTCATCCTGGCGTTGGGAGCAGCCATGGCCGGCCAGGGCGAGGCAGCGCAAGGGTTGGCCATGGGCGGGCAGGCGGCGGCGGCGAGTAACTATCTGAAGTTCTCGCGCGCCAACGAGCGCGACGCCGACCGCACCGGCACCGAAGTGCTCGCCGATTCGGGCTATCCGCCGCAGGCGATGGCCAGCATGTTGTTGCGCTTGCAAACCCTGTCGCGGCTGGACGACGCCGACGTGTTCGCGTTTTTGCAGGACCACCCGTTGACCAGCGAGCGCATCGCCGATGCCCAGGCGCGCGGCGGCAACAAACCGCTGCCGCCCGATCACAGCCTGCTGTTCTGGTTGATGAACGCCCGCGCGCGGGCGCTGACGGCACAGACGCACGACGCCCTGCTGCACGAGCAACAGCGCTTTGCCAGCGACAAAGCCGGCTTCCCGGCGCAACAGGCGGCGTGGGACTACGGGCAGGCCGTGGTGTTGCAGCGGCTCGAACGGTTCGACGCGGCCTCGGCCGCGCTGGCGCGCGCCCAAGCTGCAGCCGCCGGCGAACCCGCTGCCGAGCGCCTGCCGCTCGATTTGCTGCAGACCGAGCTGCTGCTTCACTCCCAGCCGACGCAAGCGCTCGATGCGGCGCGACGCCTGTTTGCGCAATTCCCGCAATCGACCGCTGCGCTGCACCTGCTCGCGCGCTGCCTGCTGGCGCAGCCCGACCCGACTGCAGCGCGCAGCTTTTTGCGCGATCAAACCGTGGCCCACCCGCATGACATCACCCTGTGGCTGAACCTGGCCGAAGCCGATGCTGCGGCCGGTGCCTTTGCCGCGCAACACCGCGCCACCGCCGAGGCTTACGCGCTGCAGGGCAAGACCGAGGCGGCGATCGAACAACTGCGCATCGCGCAGCGCACACCGGGGGCAGACTATTTCGAGGCGTCGATCATCGACGCCCGGCTGCGCGCGCTGGAGCAGGAACACGCGCAGCACGAGCTGATCGACAAAACGCTGCCGCACTGAGCAGGCGGTGGCGCTGCGAGCGCGAGCCGGGCTGGCCGCGGCAAGGATAATGCACGCCATGCACACGCCCCGCCCCCCTTTTCGCCGTGCCGCGCCTGCCCGACCCGGCGCGCGATTGGCGCAATCGCTGGCCACGTCGCTACTCGGTCTGGCCGTGGCCTTGCCGCTGCTGTGGCCCTTCGACCCTGGTGTCGTGGCGAAAATGGGCACCACCCTGCTCGCCGCTGCGCTGTGGGCGGCGATGTTCACCGCTGCGGTGTGGGCTGGGCTGCTGCCGCGCCTGGGGCTGGCGGCTGCCGGTTTTGGCGTGACCGCTGCCGTGGTCGCGCTGCAGACGGCCAGCGGGCAGATCGTCTACGTCAGCCAAGGCGTCGTGACCGTGACCGTGTTGCTCGGCGCCGCGCTGCTCGCCGGGCTGGGCCTTGCCGCGGCACAACGCGACGCCCAGTCCAACCCGCCCCACCCATCTGGCTCCTGGCTGGACGCCGCTGCCGCCGGGTTGCTACTGCAAGGATTGCTGCAAGTGGCGTTCGGCCTGTTGCAGTTTGCGCTGTGGCAACTGCCGACGCTGGCGTCGTGGCTGGCTACGCACCTGCCGTTTTATTCCGAAATCGTCAGCTATCCCTCAACGGGCCGGGTATTTGGCAACCTGCGTCAGCCCAACCATTACGCCACCGCCGTCGCCCTCGGCCTTGCCGGGCTGGCGTGGTGGACACCGCGGCTACGCGCTAGCGCCGTGTGGCTTGCTGCCGTGGGGATGAGCTGGGCGCTGGTGTTGTGCGGCTCGCGTACCGGCATGGTGCAGGCCGTAGTCGCCTCGATTCTGGTGCTGGTCGCCGTGCGCGGCGCCTGGCGCGATCGGCGTTGGGCCGCGCTGGTGGCCGTGCCGCTGCTGTACGCGGCGTGGTGGCTGGCGCTGCGCGCCGCCGACGCGCTGGGCTGGATCAGCTTTCTCGACGCCATCACACGGCAGATCGACCAGCCGGTCAACGCCCGCGCGTTGATCTGGCGCAACGCCTGGCAGGTGTTCGCGCACTTGCCGTGGTTCGGCTCCGGCTGGGGGCAACTGGGCTGGGGGCTGCAGCACGCGGCGATCCACGGCGCATTGCACCCGCTGCCGCTGGACAACATCGACAATGCCCACGACCTGCTGTTGCAACTGCTGGCCGAAACCGGGCTGGTAGGCACCGTGCCG
>JBFXEK010000372.1:0-2795 GCA_050180155.1 Thiomonas sp.
GAGCGCAGAGCAGGTCGCCGCCACCATCGACCGCCAGGTGCAGGCCACGGCGCAGACCCTGCAGCTGCCTGCCGAACGGGTGTTCGCCGTGTCGGCGCACAAGGCGCTGCTGGCGCGCATCCGCGGCGACGCCGCGCTGCTGGCGCGCTCGGGACTGGGGCAACTGGAAAATGCGCTCAACCGTGCCGCCAACATCGACCGCCGCCGCCTGCTGCAGCAGGGCCTGCGCGACACCATCGGGCAGGTGCAGGCCGATTTGTCGCGGCAGCTGCGCAGCCGGCTGGCCGAGGCGCAGGGTCAGCTCGACGAGCTGCTGGCGCTGCGCGGCAAAAACGCGCAAATGGTCGTGCTCATGCTGCAGCGGCTGAGCGCCGAGCGCAGCGAATTCGACGCCGGCATGGCGCAGGTGCTGGCGCTGCGCGCGGTGAACAACCGCATGCTCGACACGCTGCGCGA
Source organism: Thiomonas sp. (assembly GCA_050180155.1). Lineage (GTDB taxonomy): Bacteria > Pseudomonadota > Gammaproteobacteria > Burkholderiales > Burkholderiaceae_C > Thiomonas. The sequence continues at coordinate 457 of JBFXEK010000372.1, forward strand.
GCGCTTTGCCGCCACCGCGGTGCTGCACGACCTGGAACAACTGCAGGCGCGTATGAGCCGCGCGCTGCTCAAGGTCGGCGTCAAGACCGAGCTGGCGCGTATCTCCGCCGATCTGCGCGCCCGGCTGGTGGACGCGGAGACGCAGATCGAGGAAATCCGCCAGATGCTCGCCGCCGCGTTCCAGCGCGCCAACAGCCAGTTCGGTTTCACTGTGTCGGCGCCGCGGGTGCTGCGGCTGAACGCGCTGATCCAGGAATTCGACCGCATGGCCGCGGCCTACACCGATCATCTCTCCGGGGTGAACTGGCTCAAGCTGCAGAACAACGCCTACGCGCTGCGCACCCTGCGGGCGATCGCGGCGCGGGTGCGCGACCTGTTCGAGCGCGCGCTGCGCGACATCGAAAACTGGGACCGCTCGGCCATCGCCCAGCTCGACAGCCAGGTGCGCGAGCGCAAGAAACAGCTCAACCGCCGCCTGTCCACGCTGCAGCGCGTCGAAGATACAAAGGACAGCCTGCACGAGCGCATCGAAGACCTGCGCGCGCAGGTCGCGCAGATCACTGCGCTGCAGCAGGGGTTGGCCGCGCAGACCGCGCGCGTGCTCGACGACGCCTGAAAAGGCGCGAACGCCCCTGCCATCGCCCGCCCGTCGTCCGCCTGGGCCGCGGCGGGTACATTTCCCCTTTTGCAGCGCACCCCATCCCAGCACGCTGGCACAATGCGGCGCGTCGCGCCACAGCGCCTCATGGTCCACCGCCGTGCCCTCCGCCAGCCTCACCGCCTCCCCCGCCACAGACCCACCCGAAGCCGCCGTACTGCCGCAGTTCGCCGCGCGGCTGGTGCAGTGGCAGCGCGTCCACGGACGGCACGGTCTGCCGTGGCAGGGGCGCAGCGCCTATCACGTCTGGCTGTCGGAAATCATGCTGCAGCAAACGCAGGTGGCAGTGGTCACGGGCTACTACACCCGCTTCGTCGAGCGCTTTCCCACGGTGCAGGCGCTGGCTGCGGCGCCGCAGGACGCCGTGCTCGCCGCATGGAGCGGGCTGGGCTACTACCAGCGCGCGCGCAACCTGCAGCGCTGCGCGCAGCTCGTGGTGCAGCGCTACGGCGGCGAGTTTCCACGCACCGCGCGCGAGCTGGCCGAACTGCCGGGAATCGGGCCGTCCACGGCAGCGGCGATCGCCGCCTTCTGCTTCGCTGAACGCGCCGCCATCCTCGACGGCAATGTGCAGCGCGTGCTCTGCCGCAGCCACGGCATATCCGACCCGCTGCCCGACGCGGCGGCGACGCGCAAACTCCGCGCGCTGGCGCAGGCCCTGCTGCCCGCAGCCAGCGACATCGCCGCCTACACCCAGGGACTGATGGACCTGGGGGCGACGGTGTGCCGGCCACGCCAGCCGCTGTGCGCGCAATGCCCGTTCGCCGCCGACTGCCGCGCGCGCAACGGCGGCGACCCGCAGCGACTGCCGCAACGCAAACCAAAGACGGCCGCGCGGCAGCGACGCCATACCGTGATGCTCTGGCTGCGCAACCGCGCCGACGGCACGCTGTGGCTGGAGCGCCGCCCGCCGCAGGGCATCTGGCCGGGATTGTGGAGCCTGCCGGAATTCGCCGGCAGGCCGCAGGCGCTGGCGTTTGCCGCGCGGCTCGGCGCGGTGGTGGCGCAGCGCGAACTGCCGGCGTTCGCCCATGCGTTCACCCATTTCGACCTCACGGCGCAGCCGCTGCAGATCGACGTCGAGCCGGCAACCACGGCGGCCGAGCCCGCAGGGCAGTGGATCGCGCCGCAGGCCGCGGCCGCCCTGGCACTGCCGGCGCCGGTGCGCGCGCTGCTGCTGCGGCACGCCGCGCCGGACTGACTGCCTCGCCGTGCGCCTTTTCAGACGATGGCCAGGTGGCCGGTGTCGCTGCCCAGGTCGGCGTTGCGCGCGCGTTTGCTGTCGAGCTTGATGCGCAGCCGCAGGTCGTTGACCGAGTCGGCGTTGCGCAGCGCATCCTCGTAGCTGATTTTGTCGGCGTCGAACAGGTCGAACAGCGACTGGTCGAAGGTCTGCATGCCCATTTCGCGCGACCGTTTCATCACGTCCTTGATGTCGGTGAGCTTGCCTTCGAAAATCATGTCGGCGATCAGCGGCGAGTTGATCAGGATTTCCACCGCAGCCACCCGCCCCTTGCCGGTCTGCAGCGGCACCAGTCGCTGCGACACCATCGCCCGCAGGTTCAGCGACAGGTCCATGAGCAGCTGCGTGCGCCGCTCTTCGGGAAAGAAGTTGATGATGCGGTCCAGCGCCTGGTTGGCGTTGTTGGCGTGCAGCGTGGCGAGCACGAGGTGACCGGTT
>JBFXEK010000373.1:0-2776 GCA_050180155.1 Thiomonas sp.
ATCTCAGATTTACGCCGCGCAGGCGACGTTTGCCGATCCGTTCACCCGGGTGCAGGGTCTGGCGGCGATCACCGGGCAATTCGCGCGCATGTACGCCAAGCTGCACGTCCCACGGTTTGCCGTGCGTGAGGTGGTTGCGCAGGGCGACGTTGTCTGGCTGACCTGGGAGTTTCATTTCGCCTGGCGCGCCGGCCGGGCGGCGCAGCGCATCGACGGCGCCAGCCGCTTGCAGCTCGACGCGCAGGGTCTGATTACGTCGCACCGCGATTATTGGGATGCCTGCGCGTTCTACGCCACGTTGCCGCTGCTCGGGGCTGTGGTCCGCGCGCTCAAGCGCGCCGCAGAACCTTGAGCCTCAGCCCAGCCAGCCTTTTTTGCGGAAGTACCAGAACGGCGCGATCACCGTCAGCACCATCAGCCCGAGGGCGAAGGGGTAGCCATACGTCCACTCCAGCTCGGGCATGGCCTTGAAGTTCATGCCGTAGATGCTGGCGATGAGCGTGGGCGGCAGCATGGCCACCGAGGCGACCGAAAAGATTTTGATCACCTTGTTCTGGTTGATGTTGATGAAGCCGACGGTGGCGGCCATGAGGAAGTTGATTTTGTCGAACAAAAACGCGGTGTGGCCGTCGAGCGAATCGAGGTCGCGCAGGATCTGCCGCGCTTCTTGCGACTGTTCGGCGCTGAGGTGGCGGCTGCGCAGCAGAAAACTCAGCGCGCGGCGGGTATCCATCACATTGCGGCGGATGCGGCCGTTGAGGTCTTCCTGCTGGGCGATGCCGGTCAGCGCGTCGGAGGCGTCCTGGTCGCTCGGCCCGGGTTTGAGGATGCGCGCGCCGATGACTTCGAGCGCGTCGTAAATGCCTTCGAGGGTGTCGGCGGAATACTCGGCGTCGGTGAGGTACAGCGCGAGCAGCACGTCGGTGGCGTTTTCGATCAGCCCGGGCATGCGCCGCGCGCGCAACCGCAGCAGGCGAAACACCGTCAAGTCGTGGGTGTGGACCGAAAACAGCACACCGCGATGGATGATGAACGCCACGCGCTCGTTGCGCGCGCGCTGCTCGTCGCTGAGCAGAAAGTCCGAGCGCAGGTGGAGCTGATGCTCGTCTTCTTCTTCGTAGAAACGGGCGGACTCTTCCAGATCGCGGTCGAGCACGTCCGGCGGAATGAACAGGCCAAAGCGCGCCTGGACCCAGCCGAGTTCGTGCGGGTCGGCGGCTTCGAGATCGACCCATACCGGTTGCAGCGTGGCCAGCGTTTGCGGATCGGTGATTTCCTGCTGCACCAGCCGGCCGTTTTTCAGCGTGAAGATGTTGAGCATGCCGCGATTATGCGCAATGCACTGCCGCCGACACGGCGGCTGCGTCGCGCCGACGCCGGCTCGCGCGGCTTTCAGCGCACGAAGCGGTACACGCCGCCGTCGTCGATGCGGCGCAACTCGCCGTCGAACCACAGTTTGTGCAAATGCGCGATCGACTCGCCCATGGCGAAAGTGAGCTGGTGCACGTCCAGCGGGCGCTTGAACAGCACGGGCAACAGGTCGGCTGCAGTTTGCGCGCTGGCGCAGGCGGCGACGACCTCGGCCAGCCGCTGCTGGTGATGCTGCTGCAGCTGCGCGATGCGCGTGAGCGCGCCGCGAAACGGCAGCCCATGCGACGGCAGCACCAGCGTGTCGTTGCCCAGCAGCGCGGCAAAGCGCTCCAGGCTGTCGAGGAACTGCTGCAGGGGGTTGGACAGCGGCTCGTTGTCGTTGACGCTGACATTGGTCGAAATGCGCGGCAGCAACATGTCGCCGGCGATGAACACATCGTCCTGCGCGCAATACAGGCTGATGTGTTCCGGGGCATGGCCGAACCCGGCCACGCAGCGCCAGTCGCGCCCGCCGATGCGCAGCACGTCTGCGTGCTGCAGCCGCCTGAACCGCGGCGGCATCGCCGGCACCAGCCCGGTGTAGTAATCGGTGCGCCGGCGGATGGCCTGCAGCACGGCCTCATCGCGCAGGCCGTGTGCGGCAAAGTGCGCTGCCATCGGCTCGCCGCCAATGGTCATGCAGCCGCGAGCGGCCATACTGGCCACGGCATAATCGGTGGCGCTCATCCACAGTAGGCAGTTCCAGCGCGCCGTCAACCAATGCGCCAGGCCGACGTGATCCGGGTGCATGTGCGTGACCACCACCCGCAGCACCGGCCGCCCGTGCAGTTCACCGGCGAACACCTGCTCCCACGCCGCACGCGTCGGCGTGGAGTCGATACCGCAATCGACGACGGTCCAGCCGCGCACGCCGTCGATGGTATCGTCGAGCAGCCAGAGGTTGATGTGGTCGAGGGCGAACGGCAGTCCCATGCGCAGCCAGCGCACGCCGGGGAGGAGTTCGATGCTGGCGCCGCTGGCAGGTTGCGCCTGGGCGAAGGGGTAGGACAGGACATCGGTGGCAGGCAGGGAGGTCATGGAGGCGTGGTGCGGGCAGAGAGCCGTCAGGCTGACGATTACACTTGACGTTAACGTCAACGTGCCAGCGAGTATAGGCAAGCATGCAAAAACCCGCAGTTCCGTCCCCGACGCCCACTTACACCATCGGCGAGCTGGCGCGCGAGTTCGATCTGACGACCCGCGCCATCCGGTTTTACGAGGAGGCCGGGCTGCTGTGCCCGCAGCGGCAAGGTCGCGCGAGCATCTACACCCAGCGCGACCGCACCCGCCTCAATCTCACCCAGCGCGGCAAGAGCCTGGGGCTGAGCCTGGCGGAAATCTAGGAACTGGTGACGATGTACGAATC
>JBFXEK010000374.1:0-2773 GCA_050180155.1 Thiomonas sp.
GCCGCCCAGCGCGCTCGACGCCCATGGGCAGGATCAGGTGCTGCAGCTGCTGGCGGACTTGCAGCAGCGCCGCGGGCTGGCGTATCTGCTCATCACCCCCGATCTGGCCGAGGTTGCCGCGCTGGCGCACCAGGTGCTGGTGCTGCACGGCGGCCGGGTGGTCGAGGCCGGGCCGGTGGACGCGGTGTTGCGCGCGCCGCAGCAGCCGTACACCCGCGAGTTGCTTGCTGCGGCACGCAACGCCGACCCCGCTGCCGCGCCATCGCCAGCCGCGACCTGATTCGCTGCGGCTGCGGCCCCGCAATTTTGGGGGGCAGAGCGCAACACAGCGGAAATGTGCAGTTTTTCACAGCCGTACCGCAGGACTCCGGTGGTTCAATGCCGCTGTGTCCACAGGCCCCAGATGCGGGGTCACGAGGTTTGCCGCCAGGTGCGACAATTTGCTGAGAAATCGAAAACAACCGGTTTGATTCTGCACATCATCCAGTTTTTTTACGAAAAATGTGTGGAATCACGAAAAATTCATGCTGATGTCCAAGGCGATCCATGCCCCAGACTGCCCTGCAGGCGATTCCTTCTGCCGCTGCACAGACCGTTGAGACCGCGCCGCCGCGGCGTCCGCTGCGAGTGCTGATGGTCGTGGACGGGCGTTACCCGGCCACTGGCGGCGCCGAAATGCAGGCCAGGCTGCTCAGCGCCGCGTTTGCCGCTGCTGGGCACCAGGTCCACGTGCTGGTGCCGCAGCTCGATCGGTCGCTGCCGGAGCACGATGCCGTCGATGGCGTGGGCGTCACGCGGCTGCCGTACCCGCGGATCAAAGGGCTGGGCGCGATGCTGCTGAATTTGCGCTTTGGCTGGTGGTTGTTGCGCCATCAACACGCCTATGACGCGATTCACATCCACATGATGCACAACCTTGCCGGCGCTGCGGGCTGGTTCAAACCTTGGCTGAAACCGCGGGTGATCGTCAAAGTGTCGGGCGCGGCTGAATTCCAGGGCGGGATTCTCGACCCGGCGCTGCACCACCGCGTGGTGCATCGGCTGTTGCGCCGGGGTGCGCAGCGGCTCGACGGCTTTCAGTGCATCAGTCAGCGTACCGCGCGCATCATGGCCGACGCGGGATTTGCGCCGCAGCGGCTGCATCTGGTGCCCAACGCCGTCGACGTGCTTCGCTTCCAGCCCGCAGGCCAGCGGGATCAGTCCACCCTGCACGCCGTGTTCGTCGGCCGGCACGTGCCGGTCAAGGGGCTGGATGTGTTGTTGCGCGCCTGGGCGGCGGCGCGCTTGCCTGTTGGTGCCACGCTGACGCTGGCTGGAGACGGCCCGGAAACGCCGCGGCTGATGGCTCTGGCCAAAACCCTGGGAATCCACGGCAGTGTGCGCTTTCCCGGGCTGGTGACCGATGTGCCGGCGCTGTTGGCCGCAGGCAATTTATACGTTCAGGCGTCGCATCAGGAGGGCTTGCCCAACGCCGTGCTCGAAGCCATGGCCAGCGCGCTGCCCGCGGTGGTCACGCGGGTGAGCGGGCATGAAGACGTCATCGTCGAGGGCGACAACGGCTACCTCGTGCCGGCCAACGACCCTGCGGCGCTGGCTGCGGCGATTGGCAAACTGGCATTCGATCCGGCGGCGCGCCAGCGCATGGGCGCAGCGGCCAGACGCTACGTCGAGTGTCATTTTTCCACCGACCGTGTGCTCGAATCGTTGCTGGCGATTTACAAAGAGCCGGTTTGATCAGGTCGCGCCCGCCTCTGACCAACGCCACCATGCAAATCAGCGATGGATTCAAGCCCGTGACGCAAAGCGAAAAGCGCGGCGTGCTGGCGCGCTTGTTCCAACACACGTCGAATTACACCATCGGCAGTATTTTGGTGATGCTGGCGAGCATCGTATCGTTCCCGGTGCTGACCCGGGTGTTTTCGGTTGCCGAGTACGGTACCTTGGCGCTGGTGACGTCGACCATTTTGTTTTTGGTCGGCGTCGGTAAACTCGGGCTGCAACATTCGGTGGTGCGCTATTACAGCGAGGTCGAGGCGGGGACGCGGCGAAACACGCCACAGCAGTTTTTTTCCACGGTATTGTTCGGCATGATCGGTGTCGGCCTGGTGGTGACTTTGCTCAGCGTCGGGTTGATCGATCTGCTGCCGACGACCTGGCTGGCGAACGCCCAAACCAAATATCTGATCGTCATCGCGTCACCTTTGGTTTTTATCCGTGTGGTCGATAGCGCGTTGTGCAACCTGCTGCGGGCGCAGCAAAAGAGCGGTCTTTACAGTATTTATCTCACCTCCAGGAAGTACCTTGGGCTGGGGCTGATTCTGCTGGTATTGTTTTATGTCTCGCGCTCGCTCGAAGGGTTTTTCGTTTCCTCGATCGTCGGGGAACTGGCAGCGGTAGTGGTGATCATCGTCTATTATGCGCGGCAGCATTTATTCGACATTCGCCAATTCGACAAACCGTTGTTTTGGTCGATGCTGATTTTCGGCCTGCCGCTGCTGGCGAGCGAATTGTCGATGCTGCTGCTGAACATGGGTGGACGTTACATCATCAACTATCAGCTCGGACCGGAACCTTTGGGGGCGTTTTCCGCGGCGTTCAATTTCAGCGATTATTTACAGGGCGTGTTGACCGCATCGTTCGCCCAGGCGGTGGTGCCGATGTATTTCAGAATGTGGGAGCAGCAGGGGCGGGATAAAACCATCGAGTTCATCCAGCAGGCGCTCAAATATTATCTCGCGCTGGCGCTGCCGATTTTGGCGGGATGGCGGCAGTC
>JBFXEK010000375.1:0-2757 GCA_050180155.1 Thiomonas sp.
CTGGTTGAGATCGACCAAGAAATCGACGGTGCGCCGCTGCCGCCGGTCGATACTGCCCAGCAGCGTCTGCAGCCGCGGGGTCACCGGCTCGGCAGCGAGGTACGGCGCCAGTTCGGCGCGCAGCTCCGGGCTGTAGCGAAACGGGTCGTGCTCGGCCTCGGGTTCGAGGAAAAAGTCGAACGGGTTGTAGACCCCCATTTCGGCAACCAGATCGACGGTGATGTCCAGCGAAGTGGTCTTGTCGGGAAAGGTGACGCGGGCGAGGTAATTGGCAAACGGATCCTGCTGCCAGTTGATGAAATGGTTGGCCGGTTCGATGCGCTGGCTGTAGGCCAGGATGGGAGTGCGCGAATGCGGCGCCGGGCGCAGCCGGATGAGATGCGGCGACAGGTTCACCGGCCGGTCGAAGCGGTAGCGGGTGACGTGGTTGAGCGCGACGTGGATGGGCATGGGGCACCTGGCAGCGAGAGAAGAAGGGCGAAAGGCGGCACGCGGGCTGCGGGATCAACGTTTGGGAGCGACGACGCGATCAGGCGGCGAGGAAGTCTTGGCTGATGCCTGCTCCGAGGTCGTTGATGCGTTCGAGCAGGTGGGTGAGATAGGCGTGCAGCCCGGTGTCGAGGATGTCGTCGATGCGGCCGTACTGCAACTCGGCGTTGAGCAAGCCGGCGCGGCGCTGGGTTTCGGCCGACTGCGGGTTGGCGACTTCGCGCAGATGCGCCGCCACCGCGCGCATGCACGCCGCCAGCGAGCGCGGCATGTCCGCGCGCAGGATCAGCAGCTCGGCCACGCGCTCGGGGGTGATGACGTCGCGGTAGACCTTGCGGTAGACCTCGAATCCCGACACCGAGCGCAGCACCCCCGACCAGTGGTAGAAGTCGTACTCCTGCCCGCGGGCGCCGTTGGAGCCGTGGAAGTCGTTCTGCCGCGCGTGGAACTTCACGTCGAGCAGCCGCGCGGTGTTGTCGGCCCGCTCCAGAAAGGTGCCGATGCGCAGGAAGTGATACGCCTCGTCCTGCAGCATGGTGCCGGAGGTGACGCCGCGCGACAGATGCGAGCGGTGCTTGACCCACTCGAACAGGCTGCCCGGGTCGCGTCGCAGCTGCGGGCTGGCGACCATGCGCTGCAATTCCAGCCAGGTCTGGTTGACGGTTTCCCACACCTCGGAGGTGATGGCGCCGCGCACCGCGCGGGCGTTCTCGCGCGCCGCGCGCAGACAGCTCAGGATGGACGAAGGGTTGGCCGGGTCACGCACCATGAAGTCCAGCACCCGCTCGGGGTCGATGGCGCCGTGCTGCCGGGTGTAGTCGCCGATCAGCTCGGAAATGCCCAGCAGCCCGGCCCAGGCCATCTGCGTGTTTTCAGCCGGCTGCGGCAGCAGCACGGTCTGCACCTGCACGTCGAGCATGCGGGCGGTGTTTTCGGCGCGCTCGGTGTAGCGGGCCATCCAGAACAGGTGATCGGCGGTACGGCTGAGCATGGCGGGTTCCTGCGCAGAAAGCGAAAAATGGGCGGCGGATGGGCAGCGGCGAACGGCCAGAGGTCAGCGCTCCAGCACCCAGGTGTCTTTGGTACCGCCGCCTTGCGACGAATTGACGACCAACGAGCCTTCGGTCAGCGCCACTCGGGTGAGACCGCCGGGGACGATGCTCACGCTCTTGCCCGACAGCACGAAGGGCCGCAGGTCGATGTGGCGCGGGGCGATGCCGGCGTCCACATACGTCGGGCAGGTCGACAGCGCCAGCGTCGGCTGGGCGATGTAGTGGTCGGGATGGGCCTTGATCTTGTCGGCGAAGGCGGCGATCTGCTCGCGGCTGGCCGCAGGCCCGACCAGCATGCCGTAGCCGCCGGCGCCGTGCACCTCCTTGACCACCAGCTCGGGCAGGTGCGCCAGCACATAGGCCAGGCTCTCGGGCTCGCGGCACAGATGGGTCGGCACGTTGGCCAGCAGCGGCTTTTCGCCGAGATAGAACTCGATCATCTTTGGCACGTAGGGGTAGAGCGACTTGTCGTCGGCGATGCCAGTGCCGATGGCGTTGGCGAGGTTGACGTTGCCGGCGCGGTAGGCGCGCATCAGCCCGGCGCAGCCCAGCGCCGAGTCGGCGCGGAACACCTGCGGGTCGAGGAAGTCGTCGTCGATGCGGCGGTAGATCACGTCCACCCGCTGCGGCCCCTGGGTGGTGCGCATGTAGACGAAGTCGTCCCGCACGAACAGATCCTGCCCCTCGACCAGCTCCACCCCCATTTGCTGCGCGAGAAAGGCGTGCTCGAAGTACGCCGAGTTGTACATGCCCGGGGTGAGCACGACCACGGTCGGATCGTTGACCCCGGGCGGGGCGACGTCGTGCAACTTTTCCAGCAGCGAGTCGGGGTAGTGCGCGACCGGGGCGATGGGGTAGAGCGAAAACAGCTCGGGAAACAGCCGCATCATCATGCGCCGGTTTTCCAGCATGTAACTCACCCCCGAAGGCACGCGCAGGTTGTCTTCGAGCACGTAATACTCGCCCTGCCCGGCCGGGTTTTCGGCGCGCACGATGTCGATGCCGGCGATGTGCGCATACACCTGATGCGGCAGGTCGATGCCCATCATCTCGGCGCGGAACTGGGCGTTGCCGAACACCTGCGGCTGCGGCACGATGCCCGCTTTGAGAATTTCCTGCTCGTGATAGACGTCGTGTAAAAAGCGGTTGAGCGCGCAGACACGCTGCTTCAACCCGGCTTCGAGATACTTCCACTCGGCCGCGGGGATGATGCGCG
>JBFXEK010000376.1:0-2755 GCA_050180155.1 Thiomonas sp.
AATCCAGTTCCAGCGGCGTGGCCGTGGTGCCGCGGCGCAAAATCGGCATGAGGTTGACCTGGTCCCACACGCCGCTGGGATAGCCGATGAACAGCACGTCTTCGAGCGCGTCGAAGCCGCGCACGGTGGCCGCGTCGGGGATGCTCCGGCTGTCGATGGCGTGGTAGTACAGCTCGACGCCCAGATCGCGCGCCGCGCGCTCCAGCGGCCGCAGCGGCACGATGGCCAGATCGACCTCGGGGTCGGGATGGCAAAACCACGCGGCGGGAAAATCGTCGATGTTGAGTTGGAACCGCTGGCCGAACGCCGGACGGTTGTCGTGCCGCTGGGTGAACACCAGCCCGCCGCGGCGCACGCCTTCGACCAGGTGGCGGTTGGTGACGATGAACGGCGTGGTGCCGCGCGCATGGCTGTGGCTGAGGATGAACGCCGTGCCCGAACCGGCGCTGCCGTCGTCGAGCTCGGTGTCCACGCGCACGGTGGAAAACAGCAGCCGCTTGGCAATGGAATCGATTTCCATGGTTCAGCCCGTTTGCAAGGCAAAGGCAGCGCACGGGCTGCGGCGGCGCAGCCCCGGGCCGCAGGAAGCAGGCTTACGCATCGGTCGTGGCGCGCCGGTTGAGGCGCTCGATGGCGGCGATGGCCGCGCGCTGCGCGGCTTCGGCCTCGGCTTCGCTGCCCATCATGGTCAGCCGGCCGAAGGTGCCGAAGGGTTTGACGTCGACCAGGGTGACATGCGCGGCTTTTTCCGCTTCGTTGGCGGCGTAGACGATGTAGCCGGCGGGTTCGACTTCGAGGATGAACATGCTTTTTCCCGGCAGCAGCATCGACCCCTTGCGCAACTGGCGGTTGATCAGCGTGGCATGGTCGGCGGTGATGGCGCGGATGATTTCATTCCACGCCACCTTGCAGCGCAGCCGCGACTCGACCGTGGTGCCGAGCTGCTGCAGGATGAGCTCGCCCGCGGCCAGCACTTCGCTCTGGTTGCGGTAGTGGATTTCCATCGAACCGAAGGCGCGCTCGACCACTTGTTCGCCCATGCGCACATTGGTTTTTTTCAGCGCGATGTCCGACAGGTGATGCACCGCCATGCCCGGGGCGACTTCGATCCACATGCAGGCATCGCCCGGCACCTGCAAAAAGCCTTGTGACGACGTGGCGAGGTAGGACGCCAGCTGCGGCTGCAGCGCGTCCAGGAACACGTAGGTGCGCAGGGTGATGTCCATCGCCGCGCCCGCCATCAACGTGTCAGGCTCATGTAGAGCATCGGCAGCTTCTCCGGCAGACGTTCGACCTGGTCGATGACGGTGAAGTTTTTCATGCCGAAAATGCGCGACACGTACTGGTCGGCGTGCGGGTCGAGCGACAGCGCGTACACCGTGATGCCCTGGCGGCCGAGTTCGTCGACCGCGGCCTTGGTGTCGTGCCGCAGGTATTGCGGGTCGCGCACGTCGTTGTCGGCGGGCTCGCCGTCGGTGATGACGAACACCACGCGCTTGCTCTTGGGCTGTTGCGCCAGGTAGTGGCCGGCGTGGCGCAGCGCCGCCCCCATGCGCGTGGACAGGCTGCCTTTCATCGCCGCCAGCCGTGCCCTGACCAGATCGTCGTAGGGCTGGTCGAAGTCTTTGAAACGCTGGTAGTGCACGTCGTGCCGGCCGTCGGAGCAAAAGCCGTGGATGGCAAACGGGTCACCGATGCGCGCCAGCGCGCCGGCCAGCAGCACGGTGGCCGCCCGGGTGAGATCCATCACCGTGTAGTCGTGCCCGCGCACCTTGTCGTTGGACGACTCGGACATGTCCAGCAGCACCATCACCGCCAAGTCGCGCTGCGCGCGCTTGTCGCGCAGCATGATGCGCGGATCGGGCTGCTGGCCCATGCGGATGTCGAGCAGGGCGCGCACCGCGGCGTTGATGTCGATCTCGTCGCCGTCTTCGAGGTGACGGATGCGCTGCATGCCCTGCGGAATCATCGACTCGATGAGAAATTTCAGCCGCGAAATCGTCGGCTTGTGCTGCTCGACGATGGCGTCGATCAGTTCCAGATCGCCCACCGGCGGGTGGCGTTCGAGCACCGTCACCCAGTTCGGCCGCTCCAGCTGGATCTGGTAGTCCCATTCCGGGTAGTGGAACGGCTCGGACACCGGCGGGCGGCCTTCGAGCGAGTTGATGGTCACGCCTTCCTGGTCGAGGTAGAACTCGGTGGGCAGCACCCACACTTCCTGCGCGTCGTCGCCGGCGAACTCGTTGTCCACCTCGTTGACCATTTCCATCACGTTGACCTTGCGCCGCACCTGTTGCTTGGTTTCCCAGGTGGCGGCCAGCGCCTGCGCCTCGTCGTACTCTTCGAGCTGCCAGATGGCGCGGTTGTCGTCGCGGTAGATGGCCGACGGCGCGTCGGTGCGCTTGTTGTACACCGGCAGATCGAGCTCGAACAGGCTGTGCGACAGGTCCACGCCCAGATTCCAGCTCACCTGGCTGGAGGTCAGATCGGTCTGCGCGCGAAACGCCGCCACCGCCTGCTGCACCCAGGGATGCGGATCGGCCGCCCGTTCTTCGAGCAGCGCGCGCGCCAGCCGGTCGAGCAACTGGCCGACGCTGCGCGGCGGCTGCGACACGTCGATGATCGGGTGTAGCGCCAGCCAGGCCTCGCGCATGCCGGGAAACCGCCGGATCGCCAGTTCCTCGACCCGCGCGTCCTCGAACACCTCGATGACCGCCATCTGCACCGGCAGCAATTGCTGCATCGACAGCGGCTG
>JBFXEK010000377.1:0-2714 GCA_050180155.1 Thiomonas sp.
GAAATCGTTGCTGCCGCCATGGGCAGCAACTCAGCGCAAAAGGGCCGCAAAAGCGGCGATCGCGCCGCTCAGGTGGCAAAACAAAACCAGCCCTGCAAAAAGTTTTCCATTCTAACACGCGGCAGACTGCTTCCCGCCAGGTGCGCCAGACTGTCGCCAGTTTGCCATGCCGCGCAGCGCTGATGCGCCTGCAGTCATGGCGCGTTCTTAGAATGCCAATAGACGTCACCCTTTGGCAATCCCATCTTTCGGCATTTCTGGCCTTCCATGCCTGTTCCCTTAGCGCAAGCCCCTTCCATGGCGACAGCACCGTCGATCCACACCGTTTTCGCCCCCATCGCCCAAGACATGGCGGCGGTGGACCAAGTCATCCAAACACACCTGGCGTCGGAAGTGGCGTTGATCAACACCATCGGCGGCTACATCGTCGCCGGCGGGGGCAAGCGGCTGCGCCCGGCACTGCTGCTGCTCGTCGCCCAGGCGCTGGGGTTCCGCGGCCGGCAGCAGCACGTCATGGCCGCCGTGGTCGAACTCATCCACACCGCCACCCTGCTGCACGACGACGTCGTCGATGAATCGTCGATGCGCCGCGGGCGTGAAACGTCCAACGCCTTGTTCGGCAATTCGGCCAGCGTGCTCGTCGGCGATTTTCTCTACACCCGCGCCTTTCAGATGATGGTGTCGGTGCAGAGCATGCGCATTTTGCACATCCTGGCCGACGCCACCAATGTGATTGCCGAAGGCGAGGTGCTGCAACTGCTCAATATGCACGACCCGGACGTCGACGAGTCGCGTTACATGCAAGTCATCCGTTTCAAGACCGCCAAGCTGTTCGAAGCCGCCGCGCGTATCGGCGCCGTGCTCGCCGACGCTGACGACGCCGTGCAGGAACGCATGGCGCTGGCCGGTCGCAGTTTCGGCACCGCCTTCCAACTCATCGACGACCTGCTCGACTACAGCGGGCATGCAGACGAACTGGGCAAAAACATCGGCGACGATTTGCGCGAGGGCAAACCCACACTGCCGTTGATCATCGCCATGCAGCGCAGCAGCGCCACGCAGCGCGCCCGCATCGCCGATGCCATCCGCAACGGCGATGTATCGGCACTGGACGACATCATGGCCATCGTGCAGCAATGCGATGCGATGCAAGCCGTCAGAGACGCGGCATGGGCCGAGATCCAGGTTGCCGAAACCACATTGCAACACCTCGAGCCTAGCCCTGCGCGTCAAGCTCTGCTAGACTTATGCGCTTACTCTTTGAGTCGCACGGCGTAAAGCACACGCTAGCGGCGCAAGCAGCAACCGTCGGGGTGTAGCTTAGCCTGGTAGAGCGCTACGTTCGGGACGTAGAGGCCGGAGGTTCGAATCCTCTCACCCCGACCAGAATTTTTGCCGCAACGGCCACCGCAGGGTGGCCGTTTTGTTTGCGCGGCCACCAGCCCGGGCTGCGCTTGCGGCAAACACGGGCAACCCCGTTTGGCCGCCAGTGCCGCCTTGATATTCACGCGAGTGAATCCATTTACCTGGCATCGCGATTTTGCTTGCAGGTTGAATCATCATGCACTCGACTCAGGCTCCGTCGGCTGCGCCCTCCACTCACGCTCCAGACCGGCCGACGCTGTTCGCCCTGGCGCGGCTGCTGCAGCGGCTAGACAGCGGCCCGTTGTCTGCCAGCGCCGACCAGTATCGACTGGTCGCCCAGCGGCTGGGCGAAGCGTTGGCGCTTGCCACCCCCGATGCGCAGCTCGACGCGCTGTTGCGCGCGTTCCCGGCGGCTGCCGAGGTGTACGAAAACGCGCGCTATGCCGTCGCCGGGCTGTGCCTGGCGCCACTGCAACGTTCTGCCGAAACCGAGCTGGCCGCCCGGCGGGTGATTGCCGCAGCCAAGCGCGCCGGGCCGGCGCCGAATCCGGCCTAAGCCGCCCTGCAGCGGCATGCCCTGCAGACGGGCGGGGTGGTATTTCCACGCGCCGCGCGCGGCGGAACTGTGGATTTTTCACAGCACATCGCCGCGTCGATCGGATGCGAGGATTTACAAACAGCGGTCGCTGCACGCATCATTGTCTGCTCAAATCTTGCTGCATCATGTCCGCCACTTCGCTTGCCGCGTCTGCCTCCACCCCGTCGAAGGCTCTGCCAGGTTTGGCGCACGCCTTGGTCCAGGCCGAATTGCTCCCGCGCACCCTGGTGGAACAGATCCACCAGCGTGCTCTGGAAACGCGCGCCAGTTTCATCGCCACCTTGATCGGCAGCGGGTCGATGAACGCCGCCGATCTGGCTCACTGGGTGAGCAAAACGTTTTCGCTGCCGCTGCTCGACCTCGACGCCTACGACCCCACGCGGCTGGCGACCGGGGCGATCGACGCCAAAATCATCCAGGCGTACAAAGTGCTGCCGCTGCTCAAGCGCGGCAACCGTCTGGTGGTGGCCACGGCCGACCCGGCCGATCACGAGGCCGAAGACAAAATCAAGTTCCAGTCGCAGGCGCAGATCGAGCTGGTCGTCGTCGAGTACGACAAGCTGGTGCGCATCATCGACCAGGCCGGCCAGTCGGCCAGCAGCCAGATTGCGGCGCTGGTCGGTGAAGACTTCGACCTGGGCGACCTCGGCGACGGCAACGAACCGGCGGAAACCAAAGACCTCACCAGCGAGGTCGACGATGCGCCGGTGGTGCGGTTTTTGCAAAAAATGCTCATCGACGCGATCAATAT
>JBFXEK010000378.1:0-2707 GCA_050180155.1 Thiomonas sp.
ATCCGCGACGGCTTCAAGGTCTTGCCCTATTGCACCGAAGACTTGGTGCTATGCCAACGTCTCGTCGATGTGGGCTGCGAGGCCGTGATGCCCTGGGCTGCGCCCATAGGCACCGGGCGTGGCCCCATGAACCCTTACGCGCTGCAATTGCTGCGCGAGCGCCTCTCGGTGCCTTTGCTCGTCGATGCGGGCCTGGGCCGCCCCTCGCACGCCTGCCAGGTCATGGAGTGGGGCTACGACGGCGTGCTGCTCAACACCGCCGTGGCGCTGGCGCAAGATCCGGTCGCGATGGCCGGCGCCTTTGCCGACGCCGTGCAGGCCGGGCGCAGCGCCTACCTGGCTGGCACCATGGCCGAGCAGGACGCCGCGCAGCCCAGCACGCCCGTGCTCGGCACCCCTTTTTGGCACCAGGCATGAGCACCACCCCAACCGACATCGACCGCATGGCGCAAGACATCGTGCGCCACCATGCTGCCACTTTTGCGGGTTTTGCCCCCCAGCCCGTGCCCGACTGCGACACGCAGGAGCCTGTCTATCGCGCCGCCTTGCAGGCCTGCAGCACCCTGGGCTTCGTCGCTGCCGATGCGCATTGCCTGGCCCGCGCCTGGCAGGCGCGCACGCAGCGCACCGGGCAGTTCAGCGCCGCCGACTGGCCCGACGACCCACGCGACTTCGGCCTGCGCCTGCGCAGCGGCCCTGAGGCCTTTGCCGCCTGCCCCATGCAACTGGGCCTGTACGCCGTGCTGCCCGACGCGACCTGGGTCGAGCGCATGGCGCACGCAGGTGTGCCCACGGTGCAACTGCGCTTCAAGTCCAGCGACCCGGCGGCGATCGCACGCGAAGTCGCCGCCGCCGTGCAGGCCGTGCGCGGCACGCCAGCGCGGCTCTTCGTCAACGACCATTGGCGCGCCGCGATCGATGCCGGGGCGTATGGCGTGCACCTGGGGCAGGAAGACCTGGACGCGCTGCAACCCGCAGACCTGCAAACGCTGCGCGCGAGCGGCCTGCGCCTGGGCGTGAGCACCCACGGCTACGCCGAGATGCTGCGCGCCGACGCACTCGGGCCGAGCTACATCGCGCTCGGCGCGGTGTTCCCGACCACGCTCAAGGCCATGGCAACCGCGCCGCAAGGGCTGGGGCGCCTCGCTGCCTATGCCCGGCTGATGAAAAGCTATCCGCTCGTGGCCATCGGCGGCATAGGCGCCGAGCAGTTCGCGCCCGTGCTCGCGACCGGCGTAGGCTCGATCGCCGTGGTGCGCGCGCTGCTCAACGCCGCCGACCCTGCCGCCGAGGCGCAGAAATTGATGGGGCTGATGGCGGCAGCGCCGCGCTGAAAAACGCAGACTGGCGTGCAGAATTCGCGCCGTCAAACCGCGCGAAGGCCCGCAGCGACCGTTAGTTTTGCTGCGGGCCGCCCTTGTCCCGGCTCCATTCGACCCGCGCCTCGAACTTGTCGCTGGCCGCGCCAAACCCCACGGGCTGGTCAGGCTGCGGGGGCGCCGTCACGGGAACCGGCGGCAGGTCGCTGCGCGTCACGGGCGGCAGATCGGACAGGTCCAGGTCGAGTTTGGGTTCGGCACCACTGGGTGGCGCCGGCTGTGCAGCCATGGCGCCAAAATCGAAATCGATGTCCAACGGGGCGTCGGCTTTTTGCACTGAAGCGGCCGCTGGCTTGACCATGGGCGCAGCGCTGGCGCCCAGAGATTGAAGGGCTTCTTGCACGGCCGGAGACTTCCGCGCCGGCGAGGAAGCTGTTTTTGCCTTTGGTTTTGCTGCTGCGCGCACGCTCGCAGGCGTCGTCTGCACGATGGCGAGCAAAAGCAGCAAGTCATCGAAAGCCGCCAGGTCAAATGGCGCTGCGCCCGTCCCGCCCTCGCGCTCGCGCTCGAACAAATAGTGCTCGAGCAGTTCTTCCACCTCTGACGTGGCCCACGCGGCCTCGATCGCCTCCAACGCCTGCGGATAGTGCTCCAGATTCTTCCCAGGACGGCCGAACTCTTTGAATCCCGGCACCTGCGCGTTGAAGAAACGCTGAAACTGCACGCGCAAGCGCTCGAAGTCTTCTGCGCGGCCGAGCACATGGTAGAGCTGCAATCGCTCCAGGTACGCCAAAGGAGAGGTCTCCTCATGCTCAGCGATGTGTTTTTTCAGCACATCGACGGCCTGCTCGTGCTCGCCCACCGAAATGAAGAATTCGGCCTGCTGCTGCACATCGAAAAGCTCCTCCGGGTGGACGATATGCGCCGCCGCATGCCCGGACGAGAACTCCGCCGAAAAATCTATGGGGACCGTCAAAGGCCCTGCACGCGACGGCCCATCCTGACTTTGGGGCATGTCCAAAAGCTGGGTCGAAAGGGAGGCCGAATGCTCTTTTGCGGCGGAAGAAGCGATTTCTTGTGCCTCCTGGCTGCCGCGCGCCGAAAGCGGCATCGCCCCTTGCACCGCAGCCTTGTCAGCGGCAGCACTCTGCTCCCCCGCGGCAACCGCATCGCGCCAAGTCTCTACGGCGCGTTTTGCCTCTTGCCACGCCCGATGCCAGAACCAGGTCAGAGTCAACACCGCCGCCGCCAGCAAGCCCAGCAGCGCATAGACCCACGCAGCCGCAAAACGCTCTTTTTCCATGGCGTCGAGTCGCCGCTGGAGCTGGGCCACACCGGTCTGCTGCTGCGTGGACGCCTGCGGGGATGGGCGCTCCCGAATTCCCGTG
>JBFXEK010000379.1:0-2705 GCA_050180155.1 Thiomonas sp.
CACGGCACGACGCGACAGCACCACGTTGTTGCGCTTGCGGTCGAGCTTGATGACCTTGAACTCCATGGTCTTGTTCTCGTACGGCGTGGTGTCTTTCACCGGCCGGGTATCGAGCAGCGAACCGGGGAGGAAGGCACGGATGCCGTTGACCATCACCGTCAGGCCGCCCTTGACCTTGCCGGTGGTCGTGCCTTCGACGAATTCGCCGGTTTCCAGCGCCTTTTCCAATGCCAGCCACGACGCCAGACGTTTGGCCTTGTCGCGCGACAGCACAGTGTCGCCGCGGCCATTTTCCAGTGCTTCGACGGCAACGGAGACAAAATCGCCGACGTGCACGTCGGCTTCGCCCTGGTCGTTGTAGAACTCTTCGATCGGGATGTAGGCGTCGGACTTCAGCCCGGCGTTGACGACGACGAAATTCTGGTCGACGGCGACGACCTCGGCGGTGATGACTTCACCGGCGCGCAGGTCGCGCGATTGCAGGGATTCTTCGAACAGTGCGGCAAACGACTCGTTGGACGCAGCACTTGGGGAGGCAGAGGACATTGAGAAAGACCTTCAGACCACGGCGAACCGTGGGGTTGGAGTGGAACAACCTGACACGCGAAGCCCGCGGTCAGACGGTTTGGGTTTGGCGCCACCACTGCATCACGACGTCCACCGTCTGCTCTAGACTCAGATGAGTGCTGTCGAGCAGCTTGGCGTCGGCAGCGGGCTTGAGCGCAGCCACTGCGCGTTGCGTGTCGCGCGCGTCGCGTTGCTCCAGTTCCGCCAAAACGTTGGGTAGTGTAACAGGAATTCCTTGAGAAATCAATTGCTTATATCTGCGCTCGGCGCGGCTGGCAGTGCTGGCGGTGAGAAACACCTTGAGCGCTGCGTCGGGGAACACCACGGTGCCCATGTCGCGGCCGTCGGCAACCAATCCGGGTGCGCGGCGCCGGCTGCGCTGCAGGGCGAACAGCGCGTCGCGTACCGCCGGCAGCGCCGCCACGGCGGAGGCTGCCTGGCTCACTTCCTCGGTGCGCAACACGGCCGGGTCGAGCCGCTGCCCGCGCAGCAGCATGCCCTGCGGCGTGAAACGCACGTCCAGCGCCGCGGCCAGCGCCGCCAGCGCCGCGGCATCGTCCAGCGGCACCGCCTGCTGCAGCGCCAGCCAGGCGGTGAGCCGGTACAGCACGCCTGAATCGAGCAAGTGAAATCCCAGGGCCTGTGCCACCTGCGCGGCAACGCTGCCTTTGCCCGACGCCGTCGGGCCGTCGATGGTGAGGACCGGTACGGCGTGGGTCACGCGGGCGAAATCGGCAAAGTAAGCCGGGTAGGTCTTGGCGACGCAGCCGGGGTCGAGAATACGGATGTCGGCGTCGCCAAAGCTCGCCAGCGAAAAGCACATCGCCATGCGGTGGTCGTCGTAAGTGGCGATCGCCGCGCTGCGCCACTGGGCTCGCGGCAGAGGGTGCACGCGCAGCCAGTCTGTGCCCGATTCGACCCGCGCACCGAGTTTGGCCAGTTCGGTGTGCATGGCGTGGAGGCGATCGGTCTCCTTCACCCGCCAGCTGCCGATGCCGGTGAGCGTCGTCGGCGCTTCGGCGAATAGCGCGGTCATCGCCAGGGTCATCGCGGCATCGGGAATCTCCAGGCAGTCGATGTCACCGCCGCGCAGCGCGCGCAGCCCGGGCTGCAAGCCGCAGGTTTCGATGTAATCGTCGCCCCAGCGCACCTCGGCGCCCAGGCGCTGCAGCACACGCGCGAACTCCACATCGCCCTGGATGCTGTCGCGCCCGACGCCCTGCACGCGCAACGGCCGGCCCTGACCGTGCAACTGCCCAAGCACCCCTGCGGCGAGAAAGTAAGACGCCGACGACGCATCTGCCTCGACGGCGATGCGCCCCGGGCTGCGCAGCCGGCTGCCCGCAGGGATGACGAAGCGTTGCCAGCCTTCGCGCTGTACGCGCACACCAAACCGCTGCAGCAGTGTGAGCGTGATGTCGACGTAGGGCTTGGAAATCAGTTCGCCCTGCACCGACACGGCGATGTCCTGCTGCGCCGCCTTGAGCGGCAGGGCCAGCAGCAGCGCGGTGAGGAACTGGCTGGAGACGTCGCCGCGCACGGTCACATCGCCGCGCAGCACAAAACGGCTTTGGCCGATGTGCAAAGGGGGATAGCCGGGGTTGCCGAGGTAGTCGATGCAGCAGCCGAACTGCCGCAGCGCGTCGACCAGGTCGCCGATCGGGCGCTCGTGCATGCGCGGCACGCCGCGCAGGGTGTAGTCGCCGCCGAGCAGCGCCAACGCCGCGGTCAGCGGACGGATGGCCGTGCCGGCATTGCCCATGAACAAGTCGGCGCTGCCAGCGGGAAATCTCCCGCCACCGCCCAACACCCTTGCGCTCGTGCCGTCGCGATCCACGGCGATGCCCAGCGTGCGCAGCGCGGCGAGCATCACCCGCGTGTCGTCGGAATCGAGCAACCCGGTGATTTCGGTCTGTCCCTCGGCCAAAGCGGCCAGCAGCAGCACGCGGTTGGAAATGCTCTTGGAGCCGGGCAGTTGCAGCGTGCCGCCAGCGGCGATCAACGGCGGCAGGTCGATGAAATCAGGCATCGCCGTCCGCCGTCGAAGGAGCGTCCCAACCCTGGCGCACCTGGCTGGCGCGACGGATCAGCGATTCCACAGCCACCCAGTTACCCTGGCGCATCTGCGCCTCGAACCC
>JBFXEK010000380.1:0-2691 GCA_050180155.1 Thiomonas sp.
ATGGTTGTCTCCTCGTCCCCCGTGTCGTGGGGTTCGCGCCGCGCTCAGGCTGCGCCCTGCAGCACCCCGCGGCGCATTTGGTCGAGCTCGATGCTTTCGAACAGCGCCTTGAAGTTGCCTTCGCCAAAGCCCTGGTCGCCCTTGCGCTGGATGATTTCGAAAAAAATCGGGCCGATCACCGTCTGGGTAAAGATCTGCAGCAGCAGGTGCTTGTCCGGCGCGGTGGCGCCGTCGAGCAGGATGCGGTTGGCGCGAAGGCGCTCTACCGGCTCGCCGTGGCCGGGCAGGCGCTTGTCCAACAGCTCGTAATAGGTGTCCGGGGTGTCGAGGAACTGCACCCCGGCGCGGCGCAGGGTTTCGACCGTGGTGTAGATGTCGTCGGTGGCCAGTGCGATGTGCTGGATGCCCTCGCCGTGGTAGCGGTCGAGGTATTCCTGGATCTGCCCGGCTTTTTCCTGCCCTTCCTCGTTGATCGGAATGCGGATCTTGCCGCACGGGCTGGTCATCGCCCGGCTCTTGACGCCCGTCACCTGACCTTCGATGTCGAAGTAGCGGATTTCGCGGAAGTTGAACAGCCGGGTGTAGAACTCGGCCCATTCGTTCATGCGGCCGCGGTGCACGTTATGGGTCAGGTGGTCGATTTCGGTCAGCCCGGCGCCGCTGTGCTCGGGGCCGACGTCGTCGATCGGCTCGAAGTCCACGTCGTAGATCGAAATGTCGCCGATGCTGCCCGGCGCGCGGCCGTCCTTGCCGCGCCAGCGGTCGACCAGATAGATCAGGCTGTCGCCGATGCCCTTGATCGCCGGGATGTTCAGCTCCATCGGCCCGCTGTTGGCCGGCACGCCCCAGGCGCCGAGTTCCAGCGCTCGGCGGTACGCGGCCTGCGCGTCGTGCACGCGAAACGCCATCGCGCATACGCTGGGCCCGTGCAGCCGTGCGAAGCGCTGGGCGAAGGAATCGGGCTCGGCGTTGACGATGAAGTTGATGCCGCCCTGCCGCCACAGGGTGACGTTTTTGTGCCGGTGGCGGGCGACGGCGCGAAAGCCGAGCGCGGCAAACAGCGCCCCGAGTTTTTCCGGCTCCGGCGCGGCGTATTCGACGAACTCGAAGCCGTCGGTGCCCATCGGGTTGGCGGCGGTGATCGGGGCCATGCGAGTCTCCTTTGGGGCTGTCCGGCGCTGCATCGGCGCCGGATCGGAGTGAAGCATAGGCCGCGGGGCGCGCAGATTTTTCGCAAAATGCGCTGTGGATTCGGGTCAATACGCAGAAATCCTGCGTCGTGTGGCGGATACGATGGCGAACGCCCCGCATTTCCGCGCGGGCAGACGGAGACCGCGATGCCGCCGCTGTGGGACATTTCCCCGCCAAGCACACCGAATGCGCCGATTTTCCCCGGCGACGCGCCGTTCAGCCTGGAATGGACCGCGCGCATCCATCCCGGCAGCCCAGTCAACCTCAGCGTCATCCGGCTGTCGCCGCACGTCGGCGCGCATGCCGACGCGCCGCTGCACTATGCCGACGGCGCCGCGGCGATCGACGCGGTGGATCTGGCCCCCTACCTCGGCCCCTGCCGGGTGATCCACGCCATCGACCGCGGCCCGCTGGTGTTACCCGAGCATCTGGCGCATGCCGCGCAGGCCTTGCCGCCGCGGGTGCTGGTGCGCACCCGGCAGCAGGCGCTGACGCGCTGGCAGGACGACTTCGCCGCGATGGCCCCACACACCCTGGACTGGCTGGCCGCGCAAGGCGTGCGGCTGGTCGGCATCGACACCCCGTCGGTCGACCCGGCGGCGAGCAAAACGCTGGACGCGCACGCCCGGCTGCTCGCCCACGATCTGCGGGTGCTGGAAAACCTGTTGCTCGACGCGGTGGACGAAGGCGATTACGAGCTGATCGCGCTGCCGCTGAAACTCGCCGGCGCCTGCGCCTCGCCGGTGCGCGCGGTACTGCGCCGGGCCTGACCTTTGCGTGACGGGAACCGACGATGAACCCCTTACCCACTAGCCGCGACGACTGCCTGGCGCTCGACGCCGCCGACCCGCTGCGCGCGTTGCGCGAGCGCTTCGATCTGCCGCGGGATCTGATCTACCTCGACGGCAATTCGCTCGGCGTGCTGCCGCGCGCGACCCTGCCGCGGCTGCAGCGGGTGGTCGCCGAGGAATGGGGCCGCGGGCTGATCGGCAGTTGGAACCGCGCCGGCTGGATGGACTTGCCGCGGCGGGTGGGCGACAAAATCGCCCGGCTGATCGGCGCGCGCGCCGGCGAGGTGGTCGCCGCCGACTCGACGTCGATCAACCTCTACAAGGTGCTGGCCGCGGCGATCGACCTGGCGCGGCAGCGCGACCCGCGCCGCACCCTGATCGTGTCCGAGCGGGAGAACTTCCCGACCGACCTCTACATCGCCCAGTCTCTGGCCGCGCAGCATGGCATGACCCTGCGGCTCATCGACGGCGAGGTCGCGCCGCATCTGACCGAGCAGGTCGCGGTGCTGCTGCTCACCCACGTCAACTACCGCAGCGGGGCGATGCACGATCTGGCCGCGATCACCGCGCAGGCGCACGCCGCCGGGGCGCTGACGGTGTGGGATCTGGCGCACTCGGCCGGCGCGGTGCCGGTCGATCTGCACGCGGCCGACGCCGATTTCGCCATCGGCTGCGGCTACAAATATCTCAACGGCGGCCCCGGCGCGCC
>JBFXEK010000381.1:0-2682 GCA_050180155.1 Thiomonas sp.
GATCTGGCGCACGGCCACGCCCAGGCCAAGCAGTGCCGCCAGTAGCGCCAGCCCCTGCGCGTGGCGGCGCCACCCCGAGCGCAGCAGGCCGGCAGCCAGCAGCGAAAACGACAACACCGCCAAATAAGCCATGCGCTGCAAAATGCACAGCGGACAAGGCGCGAATCCTTTGCGCTGCAGCCACAACGCGCCGCCGAGCGCGCCGCAGGCGGTGGCGGCGGCCAGCGCCGGCGCGGCAGCGCGCACGGCATCGGCCCGGGGAAAATGTGTCATACCAAAAACTCCGTGGGTTGCAGCGGATGGTCAATGCCCGCGCAGCACGATCAGATCGGCCAATTCGCGCAAACGCCGGCTGGCCGCGCGTTGCGCCGCAGGCAGGGTGTCGAGCGCCGCCTGCGCCTGGTCGCGCAGACGCCGCGCAAGCCCGCCGGCGGCGTCCAATCCCAGGATCGAGACGTAAGTGGATTTGTTTTGCTGCGCATCCTTGCCTGCAGTCTTGCCCAGCGTGGCCGAGTCGGCGGTGACGTCCAGAATGTCATCGACCACCTGAAAGGCCAGGCCGACGGCATCGCCGTAAGCCTGCAGCGCCGCCCAGACCACCGGCTGCTGCGCCGCCTCGACCTTGCCGCAGGCTGCCCCCATGAGCACGCTGGCTTTGAGCAAGGCACCGGTCTTGCGGCTGTGCATTTGCATCAGGTCGTCGGCACCGATGGTCCGACCGGTGGCGAGAATGTCCAGCGTCTGGCCTCCGGCCATCCCCTCGGCGCCCGAAGCGCGGGCCAGCAGCGCGCACAGTCTGGCCTGCAGCGCGGCAGCCATGCCGCCTTCTTCAGGCGTGAGCACCTCGTAGGCCAACGCCTGCAAGGCGTCGCCGGCGAGCAGCGCCAGCGCCTGGCCGAAGCGCACGTGGGTCGTCGGCTGGCCGCGGCGCAGCACGTCATCGTCCATGCAGGGCAGATCGTCGTGCACCAAAGAGTAGGCGTGAACCAGCTCGACCGCGCAGGCAGCGCGATCGAGAGCTTCGCTGTCGCCCTGCACGCACTCGCCCGCCGCCCAAACGAGCAGGGGGCGCACGCGTTTGCCGCCCAGTGCAGCGGCGTAATGCATCGCCTCGTGCAAACTCGGCACCAGCGGGTGCATCTGCGGAACGAAACGGGCGATGAGGGCCTGCGCCCGCTGCTGGTGCTGGCGCACCCAGGCGTCGAACGGCAGGTCGGCCGGCGCCGTCGAGATGTGCGCTGCGGTTTCAGTCACCATCGGTCTGCGCCTCGAAATGGGCCGGCAAGGGTTGGAGTTGCTGTGCGCTGTCTAGCACTTGCACCTGCTGCTCCACCGCCTGGAGTTTGCCACGGCAGTAATTCAACAGCAGATTGCCCCGTTTGTACGCCGCCAGGGTGTCATCGAGGCTGAGTTGCCCAGCCTCCATCGCCTGCACGATCTGTTCGAGTTCGGCCATGGCCTGCTCGTAGCTCGAGGGAGCCGTCTCGGCGTGGCGGGAAGGTTTGGCAGAGGGCATGAGGGTCGCGCGAGTGGGCGGCTGCTGGCGAATCGGCAGCGCCGCCGTCGGAAAGTGCAATGTATTTTAGGCTGGCACAATGATCCGCCTGGCTGCCGGGGTTCTACAATCGGGCGGCTTTTCCCCTTTGCTTTTCTCCTGGAGGTGTGCCCCCATCATGTCCGATCTGAGCATCCGCTTGTCGCAAGACCATCTGCAGCTGCCGGTTTCCACTTATTTTGACCAGGATCTGTTCAAACTCGAACTCGAACAGATTTTCCGTTCCGGCCCGCGCTACATCGGACATGAATTGACGGTACCCAAAATCGGCGACTACGCCGCGCTGGCGCAGGAAGGCGAAGGCCGCGCTCTGGTGCATACCAACGACGGCATACAGTTATTGTCCAACGTCTGCCGCCACCGTCAGGCGGTGATGCTGCGCGGCATGGGCAGCACGGGCAAAAACATTGTCTGCCCGCTGCACCGCTGGACCTATGGCCTGGACGGCCAGCTCGTCGGTGCCCCGCATTTCGAGCAAGACCCCTGCCTGCATCTGCAAAGCTATCCGCTGCAGCGCTGGAACGGCATGCTGTTCGAGGACAACGGTTATCCCGTGGCGCAGACCATGGAGCAGCTCTCGGTGCTCAAAGAGTTCGACTTCACCGGCTTCGTGCACGATCACACCGAAATGCACGTCTGCAATTACAACTGGAAGACGTTCATCGAGGTCTATCTGGAGGACTACCACGTCGTCCCGTTCCACCCCGGACTGGGCAAGTTCGTCGATTGCAGTGTGCTGCAGTGGCAATTCGCCCCTGAGTGGAGCGTGCAGACTGTGGGGGTTTACGATGGTTTGCAGCACCCGGGCAGCGCGGTTTACAGCAAGTGGCATCAGGCTGTGTTGAATTTCCGCTCGGACAAACAACTGCCCGAGCATGGCGCCATTTGGCTGACGCTCTACCCCAACATCATGTTGGAGTGGTACCCACACGTCCTGGTGATTTCCACATTGTTCCCGTTGGAGCCGCAAAAAACGCTGAACATGGTCGAATTTTTCTACCCCGAGGAAATCGCCGCGTTCGAGCGGGAGTTCATCATGGCCGAACGCGCCGCGTACATGGAAACCTGCGCCGAGGACGACGAAATCGCCGAGCGCATGGACGCCGGGCGCAAAGCCTTGATGGAGC
>JBFXEK010000382.1:0-2677 GCA_050180155.1 Thiomonas sp.
CCCCCCCGCCGGAGCAAGCGATGTCATCTGCCCCGGTTTTCGCCCGGCGCCGGCGGCGCTGGCCGTGGTTGGCGCAGCAGCTGCTGGCTGCGCTGGCGCACGGCTCGGCATGAACCTTGCGGCGGCCGGCCGCGGCGAGCGCCGCGGCCGGCTGGCTGGGCTTGGCCGGGCGTGCCCCGGCCTTTTTTCGCCCCGGCCATGCGCGGCCGTGCACGGCCCGCTACAGTCGGTGCCGTAACGGCCCCGGAGACTGCCCGATGACACCAACCCGCCCGCTGTTCCACTGGGACGATCCGCTGCAGCTCGATGCGCAGCTCGACAGCGACGAGCGCGCCGTGCGCGACGCCGCGCAGGCGTTTTGCCGCGACCGGCTCGCCCCGCGCGTGCGCGACGCCTTCCGCCAGGAAACCGCCGACCCTGCGGTACTGCGCGAAATGGGAGAGCTGGGGCTGCTGGGCCCGACGATTCCGCCGGCTTACGGTGGCGCCGGCCTGGGCGACGTGGCGTATGGCCTGATCGCCCGCGAAATCGAGCGCATCGACTCCGGCTACCGCTCGATGATGAGCGTGCAGAGCTCGCTGGTGATGCTGCCGATTTTCACCTT
Source organism: Thiomonas sp. (assembly GCA_050180155.1). Classification (GTDB taxonomy): domain Bacteria; phylum Pseudomonadota; class Gammaproteobacteria; order Burkholderiales; family Burkholderiaceae_C; genus Thiomonas. The sequence goes on from JBFXEK010000382.1 coordinate 605, forward strand.
CGGCAGCGAAGCGCTGAAGCAGCACTACCTGCCGCGGCTGGCGCGCGGCGAGGCCATCGGCTGTTTCGGCCTGACCGAGCCCGACCACGGCTCCGACCCTGCGGGCATGACCACGCGCGCCCGCGCCGTGCCCGGCGGCTACGCCCTCAGCGGGCGCAAGACGTGGATCAGCAACAGCCCGATCGCCGACGTGTTCGTCGTCTGGGCCAAGGACGACGCGGGCGACATCCGCGGCTTCATCCTCGACAAGGCAGCCAAAGGGCTGAGCGCCCCGCCGATCCACGGCAAGGTCGGGCTGCGTACCTCGATCACCGGCGAGATCGTCATGGACGGCGTGTTCTGCCCCGAAGACCACGCCTTGCCCACGGTGCGCGGTCTCAAAGGGCCGTTCACCTGCCTGAACAGCGCGCGCTACGGCATCGCCTGGGGGGCGATGGGCGCGGCCGAAGACTGCTACGCCCGCGCCCGGCAATACGTGCTCGACCGCCGGCAGTTCGGCCGGCCGCTCGCCGCCAACCAACTGGTGCAGAAAAAGCTCGCCGACATGGCCACCGAAATCGCCCTCGGCCTGCAAGCCGCGCTGCGCCTGGGGCGCATGAAAGAGGCGGGCAGCGCCGCGCCGGAGGTGACCTCGCTGCTCAAGCGCAACAACTGCGGCAAGGCGCTGGACATCGCCCGCACCGCGCGCGACATGCTCGGCGGCAACGGCATCTCCGACGAATACGCCATCGCCCGTCATCTGGTGAATTTGGAAGTGGTCAACACCTACGAAGGCACGCACGACATCCACGCCCTCATCCTCGGCCGCGCCATCACCGGCATCGCTGCATTCTGAGTCGGCGCGGCAGGGGACGCCGGCGGCGGCGTGACACACGGCGGCGTCCGAGTCGGGCCGAAACTCCCATGCGACCATGCACACCATCCCTAAGTGCACCCCGCCGCTGAGGTGCTGCGTGGCCGCGCCGGGGCCGGCAGCGCCCAGCGCCCAGAACAGCGGCAAGAGGTGTTCTTCGCTGGGATGCGCGCGGGCGGCGTGCGGTGCGCGGCGGCGGTAGTCGAGCAGCGCCGCGGTGTCGCCGCGGTCGATGCGCTCGCGCATCCAGGTGGTGAAGGCCTGCACGTACGCCGCGGGCGGGTCGTCGGTGCGCGCTGCCGGATGAAAGTCGTAGAGGTTGTGCGTCAGGCTGCCGCTGCCCAGCAGCAGCACGCCTTGCTGTAGCAGAGGCGATAGCGCCTCGCCCAGGCGGTAGGCGCCGGCGGCGTCGAGCGGCCAGGGCATGGCCAGCGGCACCACCGGCACGTCGGCCTGCGGGAACATCAACCGCTGCGGCACCCACACGCCATGGTCCAGCCCGCGGTGCGGGTCGTCGAGCGCCGCCCAGCCGGCGTCGCGCAACAGCGCCGCCACTTGCGCGGCGAGGCGCGGTGCGCCGGCAGCCGGGTAGCGCAGGGTATAGAGTGCCGGGTCGAAGCCGCCGAAGTCGTGCAGCGTCGGCGGCTGCGCGCTGCTGCCCACGGTGGGCTGGCGCGCCATCCAGTGCGGCGAGAAGGCGACGATGGCCCGCGGCCGCGGCAGGCTGGCGCCCAGCGCCTGCAGCATCGGCGCGGCCGTGCCCGGCTGCAGCGGCAGCATGGGCGAGCCGTGCGAGACGAACAGCGCGGGCAGCACGGGGGCGTTCACGTCAGGCGCGTTCACGGCGGAGGCGTTCACGGCTCAGCCGCCGGTTTTCACGCCCTCGATCTCCACCCGCACCTTCACCTCGTGGCTCAAGCCGGCGGCGAAGGCCGTCATGCCGAAGTCCATGCGGTTGATCGTTGCGGTGGCGACGAAGCCGCTCAAATATCCGCCCCAGGGCTTGGGCAGGTAAGCCACATCGCCCGCGCCGAGCAGGCGCACGTGAAACGCCACGGGCTTGGTCACGCCGCGCAGCGTGAGATCGCCGTAGAGCGTGCCGGCGTCTTTGCCGTGCGGCACGTAGCGGGTGCTGACGAAGCGGATGTCCGGATGCGCGGCGGCGTCGAAGAAAGGCGCGGCGAGCAAGTCGGTATCGCGCTGCGGCAAAAAGGTGTCGA
>JBFXEK010000383.1:0-2654 GCA_050180155.1 Thiomonas sp.
GCAAAAGCGCACCAGCGTGGCCAGCGGAAAGTCCAGCATCTGCCCGGGTGGGCAAGACCAGATGCACGCCGTCATCGGCAATAGATACCAGTGCAAAAAGGTCGCGCTGTAGCCTTCGCGCTGCAGGTAGGCGCCGACGGTGAGCGTGGGGTCGAGCTCGGCGTCGGGCCGTCGCGCCAGTGCGGTGGCTTCGCGGTTGAAGCGCAGGATGTCGCACAACATGCGCCAGAACGCGGGCCGGGTGAGGTTGCGCCGCTGCGCGAACACCGTGTCCAGGTTGGAGCCGCTCCACTCCAGCGCGGCACCATGCGGCAGCGGGGTCTGCACCGAGAACGACATATCCGAGGTGGCCAGTGGCACGCCCAGCTCGGCGAACAGCGCCTGCAGCCGCGGGTAGGTACGCTCGTTGAGCACGAGAAAGCCGGTGTCCACGGCGAACGGCTCTTCGCCGGGCAGGTCCACGTCCACCGTGTAGGTGTGGCCGCCGAAGTGCGAACCGGCCTCGAACAGCGTGACTTGGGCGCGGTGACGCAGCGCCCAGGCCGCGCCCAGGCCGGAAATGCCGCTTCCGATGATGGCGATGCGCATGGTGTTGGCTCCCTGGCCGCGTTCAGGATTTGCGGCCCTCGACCAAGGCATACGCCGAATGGTTGTGGATGGATTCAAAGTTTTCCGATTCCACGGTGTAGGCCACCACGCGCTCGTCGCGCTGCAGCGCCACGGCGACGTCGCGCACCAGGTCTTCGACGAATTTGGGATGGTCGTAGGCGCGCTCGGTGACGTACTTCTCGTCGGGCCGCTTGAGCAAGCCCCACAACTCGCACGACGCTGCGGTCTCGGCGATGCGGATCTGCTCGTCCAGCCCCAGATCGCCGCGCAGCGTGGCGCTGATGGTGACGTGCGAGCGCTGGTTGTGCGCGCCGTAGTTGGCGATCTCCTTGGAGCAGGGGCACAGGCTGGTGACGGGTACCTGCACCGTCTGCGTCAGCGCCACCACTCCGGCCTTTTGCTGCGCGCGCAGCGTCACCTCGTAGTCCATCAGGCTCTCCACGCCCGACACCGGCGCCGCCTTGCGGGCGAAGTAGGTGAAGCGCGCGGTGATGGCGCCCTCGGTCGCCTGCAGCCGCGCCAGCATGTGCTGCAGCAGGTGGCCGAGCTGTTGTGCGTCCAGCGGCTCCTGATGCGCTTCGAGCATTTCGATGAAGCGCGACATGTGCGTGCCCTTGACCTCTGGAGGCAGCGCCACCGTCATCTCGAAGGTGCCCACGCTGGGCTGCACGCCCTGGGCGCTACGGATCTGTACGGGGTAACGCACGCCGCGCACCCCGACTTGCTGAATGGCGATACGGCGCAGGTCGGGCGAGGCTTGCACGTCGGGCAGGGTGACGGCGGCAGCATGGGCAAACAGGGTTTCCGGGGCGTTCATGGCAGTCCTTTCAAAGGCGGGGCAGGGGCTTTCTGGACGGGCTCAGGGTTTTTGCGCCAGCAGCGCCCTGATCTTGCCGACCAGCTCCTTGTTGTCCGGAGAGGTGGTGCTGGGATAGACGCCGACGACCTGGCCGTCGCGGGCGATGAGGTATTTGTAAAAGTTCCACTTCGGTTGCGTGCCGGTAGCCAGAATCAGCCGTTCGAACAGCGCGTTGGGCTTGGGCTCGGTGACGTGCGACGGCGCGAACATCGGGAACCGCACGTTGTAGGTGTCTTTGCAAAACGCCGCGATCTTGGCGCTGTCGCTCATTTCCTGGTGGAAGTCGTTGGACGGAAAGCCCAGCACCACCAAGCCCTGCGGCCCATACTCGCGGTACAGCGCTTCCAGGCCCTTGTATTGCGGCGTGAAGCCGCAGTAGCTCGCGGTGTTGACCACCAGGATCACTTTGCCGGCGTACTGGCACAGGTTCTGCGGCGCATCGTCCTGCAGACGCGGGACAGTCGTGTTCAGCACGGCGGGGCAGCCAGCGCCGGCTGGCGCCGTCTGGGCGGCAGCAGCCACGCCGCCGACGGCAGACAGAGTCAATGCGGCGGCCGCGGTGCGGAGGAATCGGGAGGGGGACATGGACATCTCCTTCAAGCCGACGAATTTGTCTAGGACAATAATGCTTGAATTCGCGGCGCGCATCCAAACCCATCTCGATTTGTCCTGGACAATAATGGGGGCATTGCCGCCTTGTCGATGCGGCTACCATACGTACTGGGCGGCAATTTCTGGGCATCGCGGCGTATCGAGTGTCCGCACCGGGTTTTGCTGCAAGCGTTCTTTTACTGTTTGTCCAAGACATGCCCTTGAGATGAATGACCGCTCCGCCAACTCCGCCTTGCTGCTCGGAATCGCCGCTGTCGAGCGCGATACCGGAATCGGCAAGGACACGCTGCGGGTCTGGGAGCGGCGCTACGGCTTTCCGCGGCCGCAGCGCGATGCCGCGGGCGACCGGCTATACCCGCTCGACCAGGTGGAGCAGCTGCGTCTGATCAAACGCCTGCTCGACTGCGGCCACCGGCCGGCGCAGATCGTCGGTCTGCCCATCGACCGGCTCGACGCTCTCAGCCGCCAGTGCGAGCCCGCGGCGAACAGCCCGTCAGTTCCCGGCGAACAGTCCGCCGCCGCGCCGCCTGACGACGCCGACATCCAGGCGTATCTGGACGTGTTGCGCCAGCAC
>JBFXEK010000384.1:0-2629 GCA_050180155.1 Thiomonas sp.
GCTCTTGGCAATGTGGTGCTGGTCGGCGCTGGGGCGTGGATGCTGCTGCAGCAAGTGGCGACGCCGCGTTGGCTGGCCTGGCAGCGGAAATGGCTGGGTGGGGGATGGGTTGGACGCGGCTTGACGCGGTTGACGCAGCCGCTGCTGTCGCGTCTGCTGCCGTTCAACACCCTACCGAAGCGGCTTGCCGCCGGCCTGCTCTGGGGCTTGCTGCCGTGCGGGTTGGTGTACTCCGCGCTCTCCCTGGCCTTTCTCAGCGCCACGGCTTGGGAAGGCGCGCTGGCCATGCTGGCCTTTGGTCTGGGCACTTTGCCGCACATGTTGTTTGCCGGTCATACCTTGCGCTGGGTGAGCCAACGCACCAACCAGCGCGGGTTTCACTTGGCTGCCGGGGCGATTTTGCTCGCTTTCGCGGCTTACGGTTTTTGGAAACTCTTGCACGCCAGCACCCAGTTGCCGGTGGGCGGTTGCGCCTTCTGATTTGGCGCACCACGGCAGCGGCTCGGACTGCAGGCTATTCAGGTGATGTCGAACGTGTGGACCGGGAAATGCCCGGTGCGCTGATCGGCGAAGTAGCGCTGCAGGGTTTGCGCCACGCTGCGAAACGCCAACTGCTCCCAGGGGATCTCGGCTTCGTGAAACAAGCGCACTTCCAGGCTTTCCTCTCCGGGATGCCACTGCGGCGTGGTGAGTCGTCCTCGGTAAAACAGATAAACCTGATGCGCCGGCAGGACGTTGATCACGGCATAAAGTCCGTCGAGCCGCACATCGGCGCCGGCTTCTTCGCGTGTTTCACGCAGGGCGCCGCTTTCGGTGCTTTCGTCGAGTTCCATGAAGCCGGCGGGCAGGGTCCACAAGCCATAACGCGGCTCGATCGCCAGCCGGCATAGCAGAACCTGCTGCTCCCACACAGGGATGGTGCCAACGATGTTGCGCGGATTTTCGTACTGGATGTGACCACAATGCGGGCAAACGGCGCGGGGGCGGGAATCTCCTGCCGGCACGCGGTAGACGACCGGCGCGCCGCAGGCGGTGCAATGACGGATGGGAGAAGCATGCATGGTTGGGCAGGGGCGGCAACTGCGTCAGACAGGAGCTTATTGCGAAACGCCCGCGACCGGCAGGGGGAGCGATCGCCACCGCGCGCCGCGAAAGCCGCGCAGCCGTCGGCACCCTCGGACGCCGATTGGGCTGATCCTAAAATGCGCCCATGACTTCCGTCGCGCTGGCGCGCAAGTGGCGCCCCAAATCGTTTGCCACCCTGGTCGGGCAAGACCACGTGGTGCGCGCGCTCACCCACGCGCTCGACCACAATCGGCTGCACCACGCGTATTTGTTCACCGGCACCCGCGGAGTGGGCAAGACCACGGTGTCGCGCATCCTGGCCAAGGCGCTGAACTGTACCGGGGCCGACGGCAAGGGTGGCGTCACCAGCCAGCCCTGCGGGGTGTGCACTGCCTGTACCGAAATCGACGCCGGGCGCTTCGTCGATTACATCGAACTCGACGCCGCCTCCAACCGCGGAGTCGAAGACATGACCGCGCTGCTCGAACAGGCCGTATACAAGCCCACTGCCGGACGCTACAAGGTGTACATGATCGACGAAGTGCACATGCTGTCCAACCACGCCTTCAACGCCATGTTGAAAACGCTGGAGGAGCCGCCCGACTACGTCAAATTCGTGCTCGCCACCACCGACCCGCAGAAGGTACCGGTGACCGTGCTGTCGCGCTGCCTGCAGTTCAACCTCAAACCGATGCCGCAGGCGGCCATCGTCAGTCACCTGCAGCAGGTGCTGCAGGCCGAGGGCGTGCCGGCGGACGCGGCGGCACTCGCGCTCATCGCCCGCGCCGCGCGCGGCTCGATGCGCGACGCACTGTCGCTGACCGATCAGGCACTGGCGTATTGCGCCGGGAAGGTGGAGACCGCCGCGGTGCAGCAGATGCTGGGCACGGTCGACCGTGGGGACGTGCTCGCCATTTTGCAGGCGCTCGCGGCGCAGGACGGGCCGGCGCTGGTGGCGCTCATCGACCAGCTCGAAGCGCTCGGCTTGTCGTTCGGTGCGGCGCTGGAAGAGCTCGCCGGGATGCTGCAGACCATCGCGCTGCGGCAGCTGGTGCCGCAAGCCGCCGATGCCGACGAACCGCTGCACGCCGCGCTGACCGCGCTGGCGGCGCAACTCAGCCCGGAGCTCGTGCAATTGGCCTATACCACGGTGCTGCACGGTCGCAACGAACTGTCTCTGGCGCCTGACGAACGCACGGGTTTCACCATGACCTTGTTGCGCCTGCTGGCGTTTTCCCCGCTGCTTGGCGGCGGCGTGCCGCCGGGCGGGCTGGTGCTGCCGGAGCCGCAAACGGCCGCGCCGGTGCCCGCTGCGGCACGGCAACCCGCGGCTGTTGCCGAAGCGCCGCCCGCGCCCAGCGTGGCGGCGAAAGCAGACGCCGGGGCACTTCCTACGGCAGCTTTGCCGTCGGCACAGGCAGAGGGCGCGGCGCTGCATTGCAACGACGCGCTGCCCCGTCCTGAGGTCGGCGCGCGTGCGATCGACTGGCCCAGCCTGGTGCAGCGCCTGGAGCTACCCATGGGCTTGCCGCGTGCGCTGGCGCAGCAAAGCGAACTCGTGGCC
>JBFXEK010000385.1:0-2619 GCA_050180155.1 Thiomonas sp.
CACACCGGCCACGTCCGCATCGTCGACCAACACGGCCGCCGCAGCCCCGGCGTCTCCGGCTGTGCCGCAGCGTACCGCGCCGATGGGCCTGCTCATCCCCTTGTACGCCTACCCTCTGGTGAGCAGTGGCAGCGGCGCAAGCCGTACCACCGCGGTCAACCCCGCCTGGCAGGCGGTGGCTGCAGGGGCGGCGGCCGTGCCGACGGTCGCGGTGATCAATCCGAGCAATGGGCCGGTGGCCTGCAGCACGCCGCCTTCGGCCACGCTGACCGCGTTCACTCAGGGCATCGCGCTTTTGCACGCGGCTGGCGTGAGGGTGCTGGGTTACGTGCATACCAGCTACGGCCAGCGCGCGCTCGCTTCGGTGCAGCAGGATGTGCAAACCTACGCGCAGTGTTACGGCGTGGACGGCATTTTTTTTGACGAAGTGGCGGTACAGCCTACGCAGGCCGGCTATTATGCCGCGGCCGCAGCAACCGCGCGGTCGGCCATCGTCCCGCTGCTCGGCCAGGCGGCACTGGTGGTGATCAACCCCGGCGCCTACCCCGATCCGTCGATCGCCGCCACGGCAGACGTCACCGTGATGCATGAAAGCGCCGACCTCAACCAGCCGCCCATCCCGGCTACCCTGGCGGCGTATGCGCCCAGCCGTTTCGCGTATCTGGCTTTCGGCATTGGTTCGTTGGCGCAGGTGCAAGGCGTGGTGCTGTCTAGGCTGTTCGCCCAGGGTATCGGTTATGTGGACTTGACCGACCAGGGCAGCGCAGGCGCCAACCCGTGGTCGAGCGTCAGTTCGATCTATCCCGATCTGGTTCAGGCCGTGCAGGCGCTGAACCAGACGTTGCAGAAATAGGGGGTCTGCCCGTCACCGCCAGCCCCCACCGCAAGAGTCATTTCTTGCCTTTGATGCTGTCGAGGTAATCGGCGATCACGCTGACCTGGTCGTCCGGGATCGGGGCTTTGAAGGCATTTTTCATTTTGTTCACTTCGACCAACCAGGTGGCTTTGGGCAGATCGGGTTGGTTCATCACCATCCCTGCCGAGTGGCACATCAGACAGTAGGTGTTGGCCGCTTTGGCGCCTGCGCTGTCGCCGGGGAAGACCCGGGTGCTCGTCGGCAACTCAATGGTCTGGGTTTTGAGCGTCAGTGCACTGGCCGACCCCATCGGGATGAGCGTCAGGGCGACGACGCATAGCGCCATGCCAGGCAGGCGATGATGTTGCATTTTGCGGTTGCGGAACTGGGTCATGTTGATCTCCCGGTCAAACGGCGATGAGCTGTGTGGACTCGACGACATTGCGCATGAAACCACCTGGATTCCAATTTGGCGTCATCGGCTGTTGCAGGCCATCGCTGTTGGTACACCGCACCAGCAGGGTTTGCTCGCCCTTGGGCAGTTTGACATGGGTGCTCCACTGGCGGAAGCTGTATTTGCCGTAATCACGGCCGAGTTGCGTCGGTGTCCAGGTTTTGCCGCCATCGAGCGAGATGTCCACCGACTTGACCCCGGTATCTCCGCCGAAAGCAATACCACGCACGAGCTCCGGGCGTTCGGCGCCGACTTTGGCGCCATTGGCCAGGTTGGTCACGAAAGAGCGTGGCACCATGCGGTTGATCGGGACGAACTTCACGTCTTTTTCTCCCGGAGTCATATTGGCCTGCGGCCAGTTGTCGGGAATGGTGTAGGCCGGATGCATCCAGAAATTGGTGTCTTCGTGGTCGAGCACGCGGATGTGCTGCAGCATCTTGGTCCAGTATGTGGCATACCAGCCCGGCACGACGAGGCGGAAGGGAAACCCGTTGAGCAGGGGCAGCGCCTGCCCGTTCATTTCCCAGGCAATCATCACCTCGCCGTCGCGCGCATGATCGACTGACAAAGACTTTTTCAGGTTCGGTGCAGTGGGAACGACCGGTCGTTCCGAGCCTTCGAACTGCACTTGCACCGCGCCCGGCTTGACACCGGCGGCATCGAGTACATCTTTGAGCCTGACGCCCACCCAGCGCGCGTTGCCCATGGCGCCGTTGCTCCATTCGCCGCCGGGAACGCGCGGCTGAAAATACCCGCGCGAATTCCCCGAGCATTGGTTGACCGCGGCGAGTTCGACGTGTTTGAAGTTTTTCATCAAGTCGAACACGGTGAACTCAAGCGTCTTGTCGACATGACCGCTGATACGCACCTTGTGCGTATGGGGATTCATCGTCGTCGGAATGTCCGCCCAGTGCCAGCGAACATAGAACTCATCGACCGGGGTGAACACCCCCTTGTCGTACACAGACCACGGCGTTTCCAGCAGCGGTGGCCTGGTGCGCTGCAAAATCATCTGCCCCTTGCCCGGAAACGCGGTGGTCAGCCGCCTGCTGTCCGTGCCTCCCGGCAGAGGGAGTTCGATGGTCTGCGCCGCCAGCGCCTGGCGCGACAGCGCAAGCAGGCCAAGCCCGGTGGCCGCGGTTTGTAAAAACTGCCGGCGGGTACGCCGCTCGTCATTCGTTTGTTGAATCGTCATCACAAGTCCTCCTCGGAGTGGCCCGATCGCATGTCGCAATTTGTTGCGACCGGTACGTCTTTATAACCAGAACGAAAGGTGCTGGATAACGGATTGAATCAATTGTGATGATCG
>JBFXEK010000386.1:0-2616 GCA_050180155.1 Thiomonas sp.
TCGCGTCGATGCAGCGCGCGGGCGTCTGACCGCACGCCGGTCGCCAGCGGCGCAAAGCGTTCAGGCCGCCTCGGCGGCGACTGCCGAGACCTCGACCAGACAGTCGTAAAAGCACGGCCCTGCGCCTAGATCGGTCAGCCGCTGGTGGGTCAGCACATTGGTCGTCTGGCCGTCTGGGCTGAGCTTGCGCCACCACATCCCCAGCGCGACGACCTGACCGGCGCGGGTGCGGTCGCTCACGCTCACGCGCGCGCGCATCGCGCCGCGGTCGTTGTGCACCCGCACCCATTGCCCGTCGGCGATGCCGCGCGCAGCGGCATCCTGCGGGTGCAGCAGCACGCGCGGCCCGGCGTGCTCGCCGTGCAGGCTGGGCACGTTGACGAAGGTGGTATTGAGCGCGTTGCGCGATGGCGGCGAGATCATCGCCAGCGGGTAGCGCGCGGCCAGCTCCGGCGCGGTCTCGGCGCATTCGTAGGGCAGCAGCACGGAGGGCAGCGGGTCGCGCCCGGCGTCCGCCTCGCGCTGTGACCAGAACTCGCATCGGCCCGACGGCGTGGCAAAGCCGCCGTGGGCGAACGGCGCCGTGGCGCCGGGCAGCTTGGCCCAGCCGTCGCGCTGGATCTGCGCCCAGGTGATGCCGCCATTGCGCGGGTCGGCGGCAATGGCCTGTGCGGCCAGTGCCTCGTCGCTGTCGGCAAAGCAAGGGTCGGTAAAGCCCATTGCCCGCGCCAGGTCGCGAAAAATTTGCGCGTTGCTGCGCGCCTGGCCCAGCGGCGCGATGGCGGCCTTGTTCGCCAGCCAGTAGCGGTGGCCGTAGCTTTTGTGCACGTCCAAGTGTTCGAGCTGGGTGGTCGCCGGCAGCAGGTAATCGGCATAGTCGGCTGTGTCTGTCTGAAAGTGGTCGAGCACCACGGTGAACAAGTCTTCGCGCGCGAGGCCGCGGCGCACTTTGTCGCTTTCAGGGGCGACGGCCAGCGGGTTGCTGTTGTAGACGATCAGCGCTTCGATCTTCGGCCCGAAATCGGGCGAGGATACGCGCAGCAGATCGTCACCGATGGTCACCATATTGAGGGTGCGCGGGTTGCGCCCGGCGAGCAGATCGGGGCGTTCCAGCGTGGCGGCATCGGCCTTGAAGTGGTTGGAGCTCGACAGCAGCATCCCGCCCGCTGCATGTCGCCAGGCGCCGACCAGCGCGGGCAGGCAGGCAATGGCGCGCACGGCGTTGGCGCCGCCGCGCACGCGCTGCAGCCCGTAGCTCAGCCGAATCGCCGCCGGTGACAGGGTGCCGTAGTCGCGCGCTAGAAAGCGGATCTGCTCGGCCGGCACGCCGCAGACCTCGGCCGCACGCTCGGGCGGCCATTGCAGCGCACGTTCTTTGAGCGCGTCAAAACCCAGCGTGTACTGCGCGATGTAGTCGTGATCCAGCCAGTCGTGGGTGATGAGCTCGTGCATCAGCGCGTAGGCCAGCGCCGCGTCGGTGCCTGGGCGCAGTTGCACGTGCTCGTGGCATTTCTCGGCGGTGTCGTTGCGCCAGGGGTCGATGCACACCAGCTTGGCGCCGTTGCGCTTGGCCTGCTGTGCGTAGGTCCAAAAATGCAGATTGCTGGTGATGCTGTTGCTGCCCCAGATGAGGATGAGCCGGCTATGCGCGAACTGCTCCACGTCCATGCCGAGCTTGCCGCCGATCACCGCGTTCAGCCCGGCTTCGCCGGCGGTCGAGCAGATGGTGCGGTCGAGCAAGCTGGCGCCAAGCTTGTGGAAAAACCGTGCGGCCATGCTTTCGCCTTGCACGAAACCCAGCGTGCCGCCGTAGGAGTACGGCAGGATGGCCTGCGGGTCGCGCGCGGCGATTGATTTGAGCCGCGCGGCGATGTCGGCGAGCGCCTCGTCCCAGCTCACCGGCGCGAATCGCCCGCTGCCCTTCGCGCCGACACGCTTCATTGGATGCAACAGCCTGTCACGGTGGTAGGTGCGCTCGGTGTAGCGCGCCACCTTGGCGCACAGCTTGCCGTGGGTGGTCGGGTGGTCGGGGTCGCCGCGCACCGCGATCGCGCGACCGTCGCGCACCGTCACCAGCAGCGCGCAGGTGTCCGGGCAGTCGTGCGGGCAGGCAGCGCGGACGACGTGGTCTGTCAGGGGGGTGTCGGGCATGGCAGAGGTGTGGAGCGGTGAGGTGCAGCAAAGTGTAAGTGTCCACCTGACTTTGCGTGCTGCCAGGTTGACAAACCCGCAGGAATCATAAATAGTACGACCGTTCGTTTTTTCTTTTCCCTGCCTGTTCTGCCATGACCTCAAGCCATGCTCCTGTTGTCGCGCCGCGGGTGGCGCGCAAATCGTCCCGCGCGGTGCGCGGGATCGCAGCGACGCACGAAGCCCAGGCGGTCGAAGCCACGGCAGGTGGCTCGGCCAAGGGGCGGCAGACGCGGCAGGCGATCATCGACTGTGCGCTGCAAATGGCCGGGCGCATCGGCCTGGAAGGGTTGTCGATCGGCGTGCTGGCCGACCGCATGGGAATGAGCAAATCAGGCGTATTCGCGCATTTCGGCTCGCGCGAGGAATTGCAAATCGCCGTCATCCGCTCTTACCACGACCGCTTCGAGCAGGAAGTGTTTTACC
>JBFXEK010000387.1:0-2601 GCA_050180155.1 Thiomonas sp.
GCCCACGAGCCGACGCCGCCCACGCCGACGACCACGGCGTGGGCCTGCGTGATGCGCTGCGCGCCTTGCTCGCCGTACAGCCTGGCGATGCCGCCGAAACGCCGCTGCCGGTCGAACTCGGGCGCCATGTCCGCGCCGGCCGGCATGCCGCTCACATCGTGCGTTCGACCCGCCATGCCTGGTATTTCACCCCGAGCACCGCGCCGCCGACGATGGACAAAAACGCGATCCAACTGGTGATCGACAAGGTGGACACACCGCTCATGCCCTGGCCGATGGTGCAGCCCAGCGCGGTGACGCCGCCAATGCCCATGAGCGCGCCGCCCACCAGATGATTGGCGGTGTCTTCCACGCCGTGAAACCCCTCCCAGCGGAAATGCCGGCCGAGCAGCGCCATGACGGCCGAGCCGGCGATGACGCCGAACACCGAAACGATGCCCAGGGTGAGCACGTTGCTGGCGTCGCTGTACATCATGAACCAGAACAACGTGTAGGCCAGCGGAGCGACGAAAGTCAGCGACTCCATTTTGTTGTTTTGCGTGCCGATATACGCCGCTTGCAGCGTTTGCGGGTCTTCGGCGAGGAAACCCAGCTTGCCCGAGAGGTACCAGACGCCGACGATGATCGCCCCCAGACCGAACCCGGCGACCAGGTTGTTGGCGGTGCGGAACTCACGCGCGCTCAGCGCCCAGCCGCCGAGCAGCAGGCTGACAACCACGCCGAACGCCAACTGCAGCCGCGCCAGCGGCAGGCCGGTCAGGCGGGAGACGATGGCCGGCAGGTCCTGCGGGCCCGACAGTTGGATGGCCACGCGGTCGAGCAGGTGCACGCGCACTTCGGCGGTGAGTCCGCGCAGGGTGATGTAGGCAAACACCGCGATCATCAGGAACACGACGACCGCCTTGAGGTTACCCTCACCGATGCGCACCAGGGTTTTGCTGCCGCAGCCGGAGGCCAGCACCATGCCGAAGCCGAACAACACGCCGCCGACCAGTGCCGACAGCCAGAGCACCCTGGACGTGGTGTAAATGGTCTGCGCGGCGTCGATTTGCCCGCTGGCGGCCAGCAGGTTGAAACCGGCGGTGGCCGTGGCGATGGCCAACACCCACATGCGCATGCGCAGCCACGATCCCATGTTGACGATGTCACTGACCGAGCCCATGGTACAAAACCGCGTGCGCTGCATGATGGCGCCAAACAGCAGACTCAGCGCAAACGTGCCCCACAGCACGGTGGCATGAATGGCGGAAACGGAAACGGACGGCATCGGCTTGGGGATCGAACGACAGGCGCGGCGCTGTGCCGCAGGGCGATATTGTTCCATGCCGCGCCGAGCCACGCGCCCTGCCGCTTGTCGCGGCGGGGAATCAGCGCACGGCGCCGGGCTGGTAGCGGGTGACGTCGGGCAAGCCGGCGGCGGCAAACCCTTGCGCGCGCAGGCGGCAGGCGTCGCAGTGGCCGCACGCCCGCCCCTCGGCGTCTGCCTGGTAGCAGGTGACCGTGATGGCGTAATCGACTCCCAATCGCACCCCGGTCTGGATGATCTGCGCCTTGCTCAGCGCGATCAGCGGCGCGTGCAGCCGCATGTGCCGGCCTTCGACACCGGCCTTGGTTGCCAGGTTGGCCAGGCGCTCGAACGCGGCGACATATTCCGGCCGGCAGTCGGGATAGCCGGAATAATCGACGGCGTTGGCGCCGTAAAACAGATCCTGCGCACCCAGGGCTTCGGCCCAGCTCAGCGCCAGCGCGAGCATCACCGTGTTGCGCGCCGGAACGTAGGTGACGGGAATACCCGCGTCGCTGCGCTGTATCGGCACGGCAATGGCCGGGTCGGTCAGCGCCGAGCCGCCGAAGCGGCTCAAGTCCAAGGGGATGATTTCATGTCGCTGCGCCCCCAGGGCAGCGGCAACGCGCCGCGCGGCGTCGAGTTCGGCGCGGTGGCGCTGCCCGTAATCGAGCGACAGCGCGAAACAGGCGAAACCCTGCTGGCGCGCCAGCGCGAGCACGGTGGCCGAGTCCATGCCGCCAGACAGCAGCACGACGGCGCGCGGCGATGGCGGCGGTGTCACCGCAGCTTCGCCAGGCGGTCACGCCCGGCCTGCGCCGCCTCGGACTGCGGGTAGGTCTTGACCAGCTCGCTCAGGGTTTTGCGCGCGGCGGCGATTTGCCGCAGTTCGATCTGGCAATTGGCCAGCCCGAGCATGGCCTCGGGCAGACGCGGGTTGTTCGGGTTGCCCTGGATCAGGCCCTGGAACGTGGTGATCGCATCCTTGTATTGCTTTTGCGCGTACTGCGCGTTGGCCAGCCAGTACTGCGCATCGGCGTCGTAGGGGCTGGCGGGGTACTGCGTCAGAAACGCCTTGAGCTGCGTGGCGCTGCCGGCGAAATCGCCGTTGCGGAAGGCGGTCAGCGCCTGCTCGAAAGCGGCTTTTTCCGCCGGCTGCACGGTGTAGGTCTGGCCGTTGATCTGCACCTGCACCGGCTCCAGCGGTTTGAGCCGCTGGGTGAGCTGCTGCTGGCTGCTTTGCAGCTTCGCCAGGGTGTCGCTGAGCTGCTGCGTGGCGGCGTCCTGCTTGCCGCGCAGTTGGGCGATTTCTCCGC
>JBFXEK010000388.1:0-2599 GCA_050180155.1 Thiomonas sp.
CGACACGATCGCTTACGGCATCTACGGCCCAGTGGTCAGCGAGCGGCACCGCCACCGCTACGAGGCCAACGAGCATTACCTGGCGCAGTTGCAGCAGGCCGGGCTGGTGATCTCGGCGATCACTCAGCGCGAGCACCTGACCGAAATCGTCGAGCTGCCGCCAAGCGTGCATCCGTGGTTCGTCGGCGTGCAGTTCCACCCCGAGTTCAAGTCCACGCCGTGGGACGGGCATCCGCTGTTCACCGCTTTCGTCCGCGCCGCGCTGGCGCGCCACGCGCAACGCCAGTCCGCCACCGCCCAACCCGCCCCTGCCGCATGAACACCTCGCCGCCGCTGCTGTGTGACTTTCCCGTCGGGCTGGATCAGCCGTTTTTTCTCATCAGCGGCCCGTGCGTGGTCGAGTCCGAGCAGCTGCAGATGGACACCGCCGGCGCACTGGCCGAGCTGTGCGAAGAACTGGGCATTCCGTTCATTTTCAAGTCCAGCTACGACAAGGCCAACCGCTCCAGCGGCGCGTCGTTTCGCGGCCCGGGCATGGAGCAGGGGCTGGAGATCCTGGCCAAGGTGCGGCGCAGCGTCGGCGTGCCGGTGCTCACCGATGTGCACACTGCCGAAGAAGCGCCGCGCGTGGCTGAAGTGGTCGATGTGCTGCAGACCCCGGCGTTTCTATGCCGGCAGACCGATTTCATCACCGCGGTATCAAGCCTGGGCAAGCCGGTGAACATCAAGAAAGGCCAGTTCCTCGCGCCGTGGGACATGAAAAACGTCATCGCCAAGGCGCGCGCCGCGGCCGCGGCTGCCGGCCACCCCGACACCCTGTTCCTCGCCTGCGAGCGCGGGGTGAGCTTTGGCTACAACAACCTGGTGTCAGACATGCGCGCGCTGGCGATCATGCGCGACACCGGCTGCCCGGTGGTGTTCGACGCCACCCACTCGGTGCAACTGCCCGGCGGGCAGGGCACGAGCTCGGGCGGGCAGCGCGAGTTCGTTCCGGTGCTGGCGCGTGCCGCAGTGGCCGCGGGTGTGGCCGGGCTGTTCATGGAAACCCACCCCGACCCGGCCAAGGCGCTGTCCGACGGGCCCAACGCGGTGCCGCTGCGCCATATGCGCGCGCTGCTCGAAAGCCTGAAGGAACTCGACGCCGTGGTCAAGCGCCGCGGCTTTCTGGAATCCGATTTCAACTGACCCCTCTACATGAGCGCTTACATCCTCGCCCAGGTCGACGTCACCGACCCGCAGCAATACGAGCAATACAAAACCCTGTCGTCGCAGGCCATCGCCAAACATGGCGCGAAGGTGCTGATCCGCGGCGGGCAAGTGGACGTGCTCGAAGGCGACTGGCACCCCACCCGCGTGGTGCTGCTCGAATTTCCCGACCTGGCTGCCGCCCATGCGTTCTACGACAGCGCCGAGTATCTGCTCGCCCGCCAGGCGCGCGCCGGCGCTGCTGTGATGCGCATGATCGCCGTGCAGGGCGTGCAATCCATCTGATCTTTCCACGATTCATCCCATTCCCAATAGGAGCTTTTATGAGTGCCATCGTCGACCTCACCGCCCGCGAAATCCTCGACAGCCGCGGCAACCCGACCGTCGAATGCGATGTGGTGTTGGAAACCGGGTTCATCGGCCGTGCTGCCGTGCCGTCGGGCGCGTCCACCGGCACGCGCGAAGCGATGGAGCTGCGCGACGGCGATAAATCGCGCTTCGGCGGCAAAGGCGTGCTGCGCGCCGTCGAGCACATCAACACCGAAATCACCGAGGCGGTGATGGGCTTGGACGCGACCGAGCAAACCTTCCTCGACCAGACACTCATCGACCTGGACGGCACGCACAACAAATCGCGCCTGGGTGCCAATGCGCTGCTTGCCGTGAGCATGGCAGTGGCCAAGGCCGCCGCCGAGGAAGCAGGCATTCCGCTGTACCACTATCTCGGCGGCTTCGCCGCGCGCGAGCTGCCGGTGCCGATGATGAACGTCATCAACGGCGGCGCGCACGCCAACAACAGCCTGGACATGCAGGAGTTCATGATCATGCCGGTGGGGGCGCCGAGCTTTCACGAGGCGCTGCGCTACGGCGCCGAGGTCTTCCACGCACTCAAGGGCATTTTGCACGACCGCGGCCTGCCGACCACCGTCGGCGACGAAGGCGGCTTCGCGCCCAATGTCACCAACCACGAAGCAGCGCTGCAACTCATCGTCGAGGCCATCGAAAAGGCCGGCTACCGCCCGGGCGAACAGGTGGCCATCGCCATCGACCCGGCCTCCAGCGAGTTCTACAAAGACGGCAAATACCACCTCGACGGCGAGGGGCTGGTGCTATCGACCGAGGAAATGATCGACTTCTACGACAACTGGTTGGGCAAATATCCCATCGTGTCGATCGAAGACGGCCTGGCCGAGCAGGATTGGGACGGTTGGAAGCTGCTCTACTCCCGTCTAGGGCACAAAGTGCAGCTCGTCGGCGACGACATTTTCGTCACCAATACCGCGATCCTGAAAAACGGCATCGCCGACAAGCTGGCCAACTCCATCCTGATCAAGGTCAACCAGATCGGCACGCTGACCGAGACCTTTGCCGCCATCGAAATGGCCAAACGTGC
>JBFXEK010000389.1:0-2597 GCA_050180155.1 Thiomonas sp.
CTCCTCGCCCTGGCGCTGGCGTCGGTGTTGATCGCCTGGTTGACGTTGGCGACGCTGCGCGGTTTGCGCGATGGCAGCTTGCTCGCTGCGGAACCCGTCGCACTGCTGCATTCGGCCTAGGCGGACCACGCTGTAGGAGTCTGACGGATTGTGCGGTCTGACCTATGATGGAGACAATCGAATGAAGCGCGCCGCCGCCAAACCCATACAGATTCCCGGAGCCATCACCATGTCGGTTCTCACCAACGAAGCTTCGCGCACGGACATTCTCAACCGTCTCAAACGCGCCGAGGGGCAGATTCGCGGCGTGCAGCGCATGATCGAAGAGGGCGAGCCGTGTCTGAAAGTCGCGCAGCAGCTCTCCGCGGTGCGTAAGGCGCTCGACAGCACGTTTGTGCGCATGACGGTGTGTTATCTCGAACAGGAGCTGGACGGCCGCTTGGAAGCCGCGCAAAACGGCGATCAACCCAAACTCAGCGCCATGCTCGACGAAATCGAAACCCTGCTCGCACGCATGGCCTGAAACCACGCTGCAGCGCAATCGCCGTGGCCCTCAGGCTGCAGACTCGGCGGCTTCGATGATGCCCCCGCCGAGGCAGACCTCTGCCGCATACACGACGGCCGATTGCCCCGGGGTGACCGCCCACTGGGCGGCGTCGAATTCCAGTCTGAACGCATCGGCGCCCAAACGACGGTAGCGGCAGGCGGCGTCGAGCTGGCGGTAGCGGGTCTTGGCGCTGAGGAGCCGTCCTTCTTCCGGCGGCTGCCCCGCGACCCAGCTAGCCGACAAGGCCTGCAACCCACGGCTGTGCAGCAGCGGATGGTCGTGCCCCTGCACGACGATGAGAATATTGCGCGCCAAATCCTTGCCGGCGACGAACCACGGCTGGCCGCTGCCCGATTGGCTGCCGCCCAGTCCGATGCCCTTGCGTTGTCCCAAGGTGTAAAACGCCAGCCCCTGATGTTCACCGACGGTGCGGCCATCGGGCGTTTGCATCGGCCCGGGTTGTGTTGGCAAGTAGCGGCCGAGAAACTCTCGAAACGGCCGCTCGCCGATGAAACAAATGCCGGTGGAGTCTTTTTTGCGCGCGTTGTGCAGGCCGATGTCGGCAGCGATGCGCCGCACTTCGGTTTTGTGCAATTCGCCCACGGGAAACAGCGTCCGCGCCAATTGCGCCTGGTTGAGCCGGTGCAAAAAATAGCTCTGGTCTTTACTCGGGTCCAGGCCACGCAACAACTCGAACCCGCGATCGGTCTGGCGCACGCGGGCGTAATGACCGGTGGCGATTTTGTCCGCACCCAGGCGCATGGCATGGTCGAGAAACGCCTTGAATTTGATTTCTGCGTTGCACAACACGTCGGGGTTGGGCGTGCGCCCCGCAGCGTATTCGCGGAGGAATTCGGCAAACACGCGGTCTTTGTATTCCGCGGCGAAGTTCACCGCCTCGATGTCGATGCCGATGCGGTCGGCCACGCTCACCGCGTCGAGCCAGTCCTGCCGGGAGGAGCAGTACTCGCTGTCATCGTCGTCCTCCCAGTTTTTCATGAACAGACCGACGACCTCAAACCCCTGCTGCTTGAGCAGCCAGGCAGACACCGAGGAATCGACCCCGCCGGACAGGCCGACGACGACGGTGCCGCGTGGTGCGCGCGTCATGCTCGGCAAACGCCCGGCGAGGCGTCGCTGCAGAACACGCTTGCGTCGGTGTACACCGCGTCCAGCGGGAAACGTCGACCCCGCAGGTAATCTTCGACGCAGCGCAGCACCAAGGGGCTGCGATGGTGGCTCGCGCTGGCGCGCAGCTCCTGCGGCGTCATCCACACCGTGCGCACGATGCCGCTGTCGAGCGTGCGTTGCGGCTGCGGCGCACCGGCCGTGCCGTAAAACGCCAGGCGCAAATAACTCACGTCTGCGGGGTGCTGTTCAGCCGGGCGGCGCGTGCGCGACAGATACACGCCGAGCAGCCCGGCGGGGGTGAATTCGCACGCCGTTTCCTCCAGCGCCTCCCGCATCACGCCCTGCAGCGGGCTTTCGCCGGCTTCGAGGTGCCCGGCCGGCTGGTTCAGCCGCAGGCCGTCCTGGGTTTGCTCTTCGACGAGCAGAAACCGGCCTTGGTGTTCGATGATCGCGGCCACGGTGACACGCGGACGCAGGGCGCTATCGGCAGACATATCGGCAAGACGTGAAAAAATGCAAAAGACTTTTCCGCATGGCGCGCCGCGGCGTGACGAGCGCGGCCAGGGAAAACCAGGAACAATCCGTTATTCTGATGGATGAAGCGGCAAGACGCGCCCGCCCGGTCAAGGCAGCGTGACGTCGTATTGTTTCACGCCTGGTCTTGCCACCAGAGCAAAAAGACTTCACAGGAGAAACTTCATGCGTATCGGCATTCCGGCTGAAACCCTGGCCGGCGAGGCCCGTGTTGCGGCAACACCCGAAACGGTCAAGAAACTGGTCGCGCAAGGTCATTCCGTCGTCGTGGAGGCGGGCGCAGGGCAGCGTGCGGACGCGCCGGACGCCGACTACATCGCCGCCGGGGCGCAGATCGGCGACCGCGCCGCGGCGTTCGGCGCCGAGATGGTGCTCAAAGTACGTC
>JBFXEK010000390.1:0-2594 GCA_050180155.1 Thiomonas sp.
GGGTGGCTCAGGCGACGATGCGCATGGGCGAACAACAGGTCGCCGTCGGTGTAGAGAAAGTTCGCCGGGCCGAGCTTGCGCAGCGCGCTGGCAAAGCTGCCGACGGTGTCGATGCGGCGCTTGAGATCTTCGCCATGGCCTGCGGCGTGCAGCGCGATCAGAGCCTGCATCAGCGCATAAAACGCGTGCTCCGAGTCGGTTTGCCCCATCGGCCGGTGCGCCGCAGGGGTCAGCGGCAGGGCGCGGTCGATGTCGGGCAGGTCGCCGTTGTGGGCAAAAAGATGCCGCCTGCCGAACAGTTCGCGCGAAAACGGCTGGGTGTTGGCCAGCGTCACCGGCCCGCGCGACGCGCGGCGGATGTGCGCGATGACCAGCGGGCTGTGGAAATCGTGCCGCTCCAGCACCGCGGCGAAGGCGCTGGCCGTCGCCGGCTGGGCTTCGCGTAGCACGTGCGCGTCGACGCCGTCGTAGTACGCCGCGCCCCAACCGTCGGGGTTGGCCGCATGCGGGCCGCCGTGACGGGCAAATTCGCGGAAGGCAAACCGCACCCGCGCCGGCACTCGGCTGGAGTAGGCGAAAAGCTCACACATCGCCGGCCTCGTTTTGCGGCTGCAGCATGCGTGCCACATAGCGCGCGATCAGATCGACTTCGAGGTTGACTGCCGCGCCCGCACGGAGCTGGTGCAGATTGGTGTGCTGTAGGGTGTGCGGAATCAGGTTGATGCCCACACGGCAGGCCTCGGGCAAATCCTGCACCCGGTTGACGGTCAGGCTCACGCCGTTGACCGTGATCGAACCTTTGTAGGCGAAAAATCGGCCCAGCTCTGCCGGGGTATCGATGTCCAGCCGCCACGATTCGCCCACCGGCTCGAAAGCATGAACCCGGCCGACGCCGTCGACATGCCCGGTCACCAGATGGCCGCCGAGTTTGGTCGCCAGCGACACCGACTGCTCCAGATTGACCAGAGCGCCCACGGTATCGAGCCCGGTGGTGCGCGCCAGGCTTTCAGCCGAGACGTCGAAGCTGAAACCATCGGCGTGCAGCGCGGCCACCGTCATGCAGGCGCCGCTGACGGCGATGCTGTCGCCGATTCGCACCCCCTGCAGCCAATTTGGATCGACGCGCAGGGTGACGCGTTTGCCGTACAGCGCTTCGCCTCCCAGCGGGGTGGCGGCGGTGATGGCAGCGGTGGCGGTGATCAGTCCGGTGAACATGGCGGAACCTCGAATGTGGCAGAGGACAGGCGCAGCAGCAAGCGGACATCCTCGCCGATGCGATCGATGGCGTGCCAGCGCAGCCGCGGCGCCTCATCCAGACGGCTGAACGGGCCGAGCGCAGCCAGCCCCGCGCCCTGGCCGAGCAATATGGGCGCAAGATACAACAACAACTCGTCGACGACGCCGGCGCGCAGCAGCGAGCCGTTGAGCTTTTCTCCGGCTTCGCAGTGCAGCTCGTTGATGCCGCGCTGGCCGAGTACGGTCAGTAGCGCGCGCAAATCGGTTTTTCCCGGTTTGTCCGGGGCGGCGGGCAACGCGATGGCGTCGAGCTCCAGCCCGGGTGTGGCCGCGGCGCGCAGCGCAGCCAGGCGCGCCGCGGCCTGCTCCGCGGGAAGGGCGTGGACCAGCCACAGCGGCGATGCGGTGTTTTGCAGCAGTCGCGCATGGTGCGGCAGTTCCAGCCGGCTGTCGACGACGATGCGGATCGGCTGCCGCGGCGTGTCCACCGCGCGCACGGTCAGTTGCGGATCGTCGGCGCGCACCGTGCCCACGCCGGTGAGCACGGCGCAGGCGCGGGCGCGCCAGTGGTGGCCGTCGGCTCGCGCGGCCTCGCCGGTGATCCACTGGCTCGCGCCATTGGGCAGCGCGGTGACGCCGTCGAGCGACGCCGCCACCTTCAGCCGCACCCACGGCGTGCCGCGCTGCATGCGTGAGAAGAACCCGATGTTGATTTCACGCGCCTCGTCGGCGCACAGCCCGGTTTGCACCAGCGCCCCGGCCTGCCGCAGCCGCTGCAGCCCCTTGCCGGCCACCAGCGGGTTGGGATCGACCATCGCCACGACCAGCCGCGCCACGCCTTGCGCCGCGAGCAGATCGGCGCAAGGCGGGGTGCGGCCGTGGTGCGCGCAGGGTTCGAGGGTGACGTAGGCGGTGGCGCCTTGCAGCGTATGGCCGCTGGCCCAGGCCTGCTTGACCGCCTGCACTTCGGCGTGATCCTGCCCGGCAGCCTGCGTCGCACCCTCGCCGAGCACCGCGCCGTCGCGCACCAGCACGCAGCCCACCCGCGGGTTGGGGCTGGTGCGGTACAGCGCGCTGCGCGCCAGATCGAGGGCGCGGCGCATGTGCCGCAGATCTGCGGCGGTGAATTCGGTGCTGCGCGCAGTCATGTCGCGCCTTTGTTGCGGCGGGGTCTGGCGCCAGCCGGCTGCACTTCCTGCAGCACGTCGAGGAACTGGCCCAAATCCTTGAAGCTGTGGTACACCGAGGCGAAACGCACGTAGGCGAAGCTGTCGAGGCGGCGCAACTCGGCCATCACCCAGTTGCCGATTTGCGTCGACGCCAGTTCGCGTGCGCCGCTTTGCAACAATTTTTGCTCC
>JBFXEK010000391.1:0-2593 GCA_050180155.1 Thiomonas sp.
TCGAGGGTGCGCGAGAGCAGCTTGCGCGCCCGCATGCGGTGCGTCACTAGCGCCTGCACGGCTCGTTCGGCGTCTGCAATCATCGGGCCGGACAGATCGCGCAGCCAACCCAGTTGTTGCGGTGCCTGCGCCAGCCAGTCGGCAACGGCGGCGGCGGGCATGGGTTGGGCGAACAAATAGCCCTGTAAATGGCGAAAACCCAGCAGACTCAGCGCCCGGCACTGTGCCCGGGTTTCCACGCCCTCGGCAATGGCACCGATGCCCAGCATCTGCGCCAGCCGCAACATGCCGTAGCTCAGGCTCATGTCTACGCCGTCGCGCAGCAGTTCACGCACGAAGCTGCGGTCGATTTTGACCACCGAGACGTCGAACTGCTGCAAATGCGCCAGACTGGCGTTGCCGGTGCCGAAGTCGTCCAGGCTGATCGACAGTCCCATGCGGCGCAGTTCGAGGATGGTGGCGCTGACCACGCGCAAGCTCAGCGCCGGGCCGTGCTCGGTGATTTCCAGGCTCAGGCGCTGCGGCACGATTTCGGGGTGAGCCTGCAGGAGCGCTTTGACCGTCGGCACGAACTCGGGGTGGGAGAAATGATGCGGCGAAATGTTCACCGCCAGACGCAGATCGAGTCCTTGCTGCTGCCACTGGCGCATCTGCCGCAGTGCGGCGTCGAGCACGTAACGGTCGATTTCGGTGCCGAGCTGCGGGTCGGCCAGCGCGGACTCGAACTCTTCGGCGCGGCGCAACTGCCCCTGCGCGTCTCGCAGCCGCAGCAGCACTTCGAATTTGCGCACCACCGGCCCATTCGCGTCGTCGCTCAGGGTGAGGATGGGGTGGTAGTGCAGCTCCAGCCGGCGCTGGTCGAGCGCCTGCCGCAGCAGGTCGCGCTGCTGGTTGAGTGTGTCGAACTGGTGCTTGAGCCGCTGCGAGAACAATTTGAAGCGGTTGCGCCCAGCTTGCTTGGCGTCGTACAGCGCCAGATCGGCACGCTGGAACAGCGCGCATTGCCCCTGCCTGCTGCCGCGCTGCACCGCCAGGCCGATCGAACAGGCCAAGCGCAGCTCTACCCCGTCGACGGTGAACGGTGCGTCCATCATGTGGCGCAAACGATCGCCGACGACCACGGCCTGTTCCTCGGTGCGGCACTCGGGCATGAGGATGGCGAATTCATCGCCGCCGATACGCGCCGGCATGTCCGTCAGCCGCACCAGGTTTTTGAGGCGGTTGCCGACTTCGACGAGCACGGCATCGCCCGCGGCGTGGCCGAGGGTGTCGTTGACGCGCTTGAAATCGTCCAGGTCGAGCAAGGCCAGGGTGAAACCGTGCTGGCCCAGAGGATGGCGTTCGAGCAGGGTCAGGCGGCGGTCGAAGCCGCGGCGGTTGAGCAGCCCGGTCAACGGATCGCGCTCGGTGAGAAATTCGAGCTGTCGCTGCTGTTCCTTGATCGCCGATACATCCTGCAACTGCCACACCGCGCCGAGGATGTCGTGGCGATGGATGATGGGCACGTAGTGCCGCAGCAGCAGTCGGCCGTCGCGCAATGCGATTTCGGTCGCATCGGCAGCGTCTTGGTGGATCAGGCTCTTGACGCGCGCCAGCTCGGCTTGGGCGTCGGAGAACAGCGGGGCGATGTGGTCGAAAAACCGCCGCCAGCCTTGACCGATCAGCTCTGCCGGGTGCAGCCGCAAGCGCAACAGTTCCAGACACGCTGGGTTGATGTGCGTGACCTGGCCGGCGGCGTCGAACACCACCACGCCGCTGGGGATGTGGCGCAGCACGTCGTCGGTGGAAAGCGGGGCGGGCGTGATGGGCGACATCGCAAGGTCAGCGGCTGGGCGCGTTTTGGCGCGCGGTGAGTTCGAGATACAGGCGGCTGAACAGCTTGGTCACGCGGTGCGATGCGCGGTTGTACGGCGCGTCGGTGCGCAACGCCTGCAGCGCCTGCTCGGTCTGCCCGGAGTCGGCCAGGCGAATGATTTGCGCTGCCAGACGGTGAAATTCGGCGTGCTCTGCGCGCAAGGCGTCGAGCAGGTCGGCAGGAATCGCTGCCTGCGCTGGCAATTGCCCCAGCCAGACGCCCAGCGCACAGGCATCGGCGCGCCCGACGGCCTCGGCGTCGAGTCGCTCGCCGGATTGCCCCGTCACTGCGGCCTTGAGACGGTTCTTCCAGCGCTGGTGAACGCCGATGGCTTCGTAGAAATCCAGCCCATCGACGGTCGTAGGGGCATCACCGATGGCGGCTGTCGGCTGATCGTCGGCGGGGTCCGCGACCGTGTGCGTCTGCGCTGCGTCATCGGCGTTGGTGGAAACGGCTGCGGCCTGTTTGCGCAGCCAGGAAAGCCAGCTCATAAACCGAGATAAAACACACGCCGAGCACCACATGCCACCCGAGGAAAAGCGCACCGGGAGGGCAAAAAACCCCGGATAGAACAGCCATCAAGAGCTAGCATGGTGCATGAGCGTAAAGGGTAATTGTCGTGTCCCGGCTGATTGGTAACACGTCTGTTGAACAGTTCGGGGTGTGATCGCTGCCATTGTTTCATGGCCTGGATGGGGCTGACATGCCCCAAGGCTTTCTGTGGCAGTTGGTGATTGT
>JBFXEK010000392.1:0-2593 GCA_050180155.1 Thiomonas sp.
GATTGCAAGATCTCCCATGTGGTGACCGGCATCACCGCCAGCCACATCCGCGGGCAGAACTCGCACGGCATGGTGGCGATCAAGGACCGCGAGGTCACGCAGGCCGACGTCAACCGCGTGATCGAAACCGCCAAGGCGGTGAACATTCCCGCCGACCAGCGGATGCTGCTGGTCGAGCCGCAGGAATTCATCATCGACGGCCAGGAAGTCAAAGAGCCGGTGGGCATGAGCGGCGTGCGGCTGGAAGTGAACGTGCACATCGTCACCGGGGCGCAGACCGCGGCGGAGAACGTCATCAAATGCGTGCGCCGCTGCGGCCTGGAGGTCGAGCAACTGGTGCTGCACCCGCTGGCCTCCAGCCACGCCGTGCTCACCGACGACGAAAAGGAACTCGGCGTGGCCGTGGTCGACGTCGGCGCGGGCGTCACCGACATCGCCATCTACACCGGTGGCGCCATCCGCCACACCGCCATCATTCCGGTGGCCGGTGAACTCATCACCAGCGACATCGCCATGGCGCTGCGCACCCCCACGCGCGACGCCGAGGACATCAAGATCGAACACGGCATCGCCAAGCAGGTGCTGGCCAACCCGGAAGAAACGCTCGAAGTGCCGGGGCTGGGCGACCGCGGGCCGCGCATGCTGTCGCGGCAGGTGCTCGCCAGCGTGATCGAGCCGCGCGCGGAGGAAATCTTCGCCCTGGCGCAACAGGTCATCCGCGACTCGCGCTTCGAGGACGTGCTGTCCTCCGGGGTGGTGTTGTGCGGCGGCTCGGCGCAGATGCCCGGCATGGTCGAACTGGCCGAGGACATTTTTCTCAAGCCGGTGCGTGTGGGCGTGCCCAGTTACAGCGGGCCGCTGGCCGACATGGTGCGCAACCCGCGCATGGCCACGGTCATGGGTTTGCTCACCGAGGCATTGCACCAGCGGCAGCGCGGCGCGCGCCTGGCGCAAAAAGGCAGCACGGTCAAAGGCTCTTTCAGCCGGCTGAAAGAGTGGTTCGCAGGGAATTTTTGAGGTTCTGCGCCGCGTCAGTCGGATGGTCCGGCGGGCGCGGCACAGGCAGTGTTCGGCAGGCGTCGGGTGCGCCAGCCGGTTTTTCGACGGAGGTGTGACATGGCTTTTGAAATGATCGAGAACGACGCGCACAGCGCGTTCAACCAGGGAACCAACATCAAAGTGATCGGCGTGGGCGGCGGCGGTGGCAACGCCGTCGAGCACATGATCGCTTCGGGGGTCAAAGGCGTGGAGTTCATCTGCGCCAATACCGATGCGCAGGCGCTCAAGTCGTCGAGCGCGCACCACTTTTTGCAATTGGGCAAGACCGGGCTGGGCGCGGGAGGCAAGCCAACGGTCGGGCGCGAAGCCGCCGATCAGGCGCGATCGCAGATCCGCGATGTGCTCGAAGGCGCGCACATGCTGTTCATCACCGCCGGCATGGGCGGCGGCACCGGCACCGGCGCTGCGCCGGTGATTGCCAAAATCGCCCGCGAAATGGGCATCCTGACGGTGGCCGTGGTGACGCGGCCGTTCGAATTCGAAGGCTCCAAGCGCATGGCCAACGCCGAGCAGGGGCTGGCTGAGCTGGAGGCCAACGTCGATTCGCTCATCGTCGTGCTCAACGAAAAACTGCTCGAAGTGTACGGTGACGACATTTCGCAGAAAGAGGCGTTTGCCAAGGCCAACGACGTGCTGAAAAACGCCACCGGCGGCATTGCCGAAATCATCAATGTGCCGGGCCTGATCAACGCCGACTTCGAGGACGTCAAGAGCGTCATGGGCGAGCCGGGCAAGGCGATGATGGGCACCGCGGTGGCCAGCGGCCCCGACCGCGCGCGGCTGGCGGCCGAGCAGGCGGTGGTCTGCCCGCTGCTCGACGGCGTCGATCTGTCGGGCGCCAAGGGCGTGCTGGTGAACATCACCGCCGACGATTCGCTGCGCCTGGGCGAAACCCGTGAAGCGATGAACGCCATCCGCGCCTACGCCTCGCCGGACGCCAACATCATTTTCGGCACGGTCAACGACCCGAGCATGGGCGACTCGCTGCGCGTGACCGTGCTGGCCACGGGCTTGAGCGGCAAGGCGCAAAAAGCCGCGCCCGAACTGACGGTGATCCGCACTGGCACCGACAACGTGCCGCTGACGGCGGCGGGTTATGCTGCTGCTGCCGACCCGCACCAGATCCCGGCGATCTGGCGCAGCGGCCGTGGCGCGCCGTCGGCGCATGTCAGCGCGCTGATGCAAAGCGGCATGGACGAGATGGAAATCCCCGCCTTTTTGCGCAAGCAGGCCGACTGAACGCGCCGCACGGCCGCCGGCGTCTGCTCAGCGCCCGGAGTGACCCGGCTTCGCGCGCAGCGCCCGCGCAAGCACCTGTCCTTGCCGCGACAGATCACCTCCCTGTCGTCCGCCGGGGACGGGTGCCCGTAGGCGCTGGCGGTCGGCACGCGCCTGCAACGGGCGCGTGTTTTTTCTAGAATGCATTGATCCGTGTAATCAAAACCGTTTGGTCGATAAAAATCATGCTGGCGCAGCGCACCATCCAAACCGTCAACCGTGCCGTCGGGGTGGGGCTGCACAGTAGTGAACGGGT
>JBFXEK010000393.1:0-2566 GCA_050180155.1 Thiomonas sp.
AGCTTCGCCGGAAGCTGACCGGCGGCGATTTTGCAGAAAATGCAGTTGGGATCGGTCATGACGCGAATGAAAACACTATAAGGATGCGTGGACACGCTTGCGCTCTGTCAACTTCAGCCAGCCTTTGACCACACGGTAAATCGTCCAGACATACACAACGGCGAGAACGAGAAAACCCAGGCCGAATGCCCAGATCGAGGCTAGACCGACGATCGACCAGAACAAACCCCACCAGAACGTGCGGATTTGCCAGCGCAGGTGGCTTTCTACCCAGGTGCCGCGGGCGTCGTCGAGTTTGACGTAGTCGACGATGATGCCGATCACCGCCGTGATGCCCCAAAAAAACGCCAGCGCCTGCAGCACGTAGACCGCCAGCGCCACCGTCCTCAGGCCCTCGGTGTCCGCCGCGCTTGGAGTCTGCACGGGCTTTGGCTGCAGGTCGTCCATTTTGCCCTCAGGGCTGGGTTTGGCGGGCGGCGAATTCGGCCAGACCGGAGCGGCCTTCGCGGCGCTGCAGTTCGTCGAGCACCTGCTGCGGCGTCAAGCCGTGCTGCGCCAGCGCCACCAGACTGTGGAACCACAGGTCGGCGGTTTCGTACAGAATTTTGTCGGCGTCGCCATCCTTGGCCGCCATCACCAGCTCGGTGGCCTCCTCGCCGATTTTTTTCAGAATCGCGTCCTCGCCTTTGTGGAACAACCGCGCGACATACGACGCAGCGGGGTCGGCGCCGCGGCGGCTGGCGATGGTGGCGTAGACCCGGTCGAGCACCGTGGCAGCAGATGGCACGGCCTGTACCGCGGCATCAGCGTCATGCGGCGGCGCGGAGTAAATTTGCGCCGGGTCTTTGCGCACCGGATCGACGGCCTTCCACTCGCCGTGGTCGAGGCTGCTGTAAAAGCACGACTCGCGCCCGGTGTGGCAGGCGATGCCGCCGGCCTGCTCCACCTGCAGCAGCACGACGTCGCCGTCGCAATCGAGGCGGATGTCGCGCACGGTCTGCACATGCCCGGACTCCTCGCCCTTGTGCCACAGCCTGTGGCGCGAACGCGACCAGTACACCGCCTCACCACGCGCCTGCGTCTGCTCCAGCGCCTCGCGGTTCATCCACGCGACCATGAGCACGCGGCCGGTGCGCGCGTCTTGCGCAATCGCGGGGACGAGACCGCGCGAATCCCATTTGACTTGATCGAGCCAGTTCATGTGGCGAAGTGTAGTGCGCCACAGCGCGCACAGCAGCGGCGCGCCGCACCCCGTGGCTTACAGCGCCAAGTCCGGGCGCATGGCGATGCCGCGCGCCGCCAGATGCTGTTTGGCCTGGCCGACGGTGTACTCGCCGTAGTGGAAAATGCTCGCGGCGAGCACGGCGTCGGCGTGGCCGAGCAAAAATCCGTCGGCCAGATGATCGAGGTTGCCCACGCCGCCGGAGGCGATGACCGGCACGCTGACCGCGTCGGACACCGCGCGGGTGAGTTCGAGGTCGAAACCGCTTTTGGTGCCGTCGCGGTCCATGCTGGTGAGCAGGATTTCGCCTGCGCCGGCCGCGGCCATGTCGCGCGCCCATTGCACCGCGTCGAGCCCGGCGGCCTTGCGCCCGCCGTGGGTGTAGACCTCCCAGCCGCCGCCGGCGCGCCGCTTGGCGTCGATGGCCACGACGATGCATTGCGCGCCGTATTTGGCCGAGGCGTCGACGATGAGCTGCGGATTGGCCACCGCCGCGGAGTTGAAGCTGACCTTGTCGGCGCCGGCGTTGAGCAGCCGGCGCACGTCGTCGACGCTGCGCACCCCGCCGCCGACGGTCAGCGGAATGAACACCTGCGAGGCCACGGCTTCGATCTGGTGCAGCAGCAGGTCGCGGCCGTCGCTGGTGGCGGTGATGTCGAGAAAGGTGAGCTCGTCGGCGCCCTGCGCGTTGTAGCGCGCGGCGATTTCCACCGGGTCGCCGGCGTCGCGCGGGCCGACGAAGTTCACCCCTTTGACCACGCGGCCGCCGTTGACGTCCAGGCAGGGAATGATGCGTTTGAACAGCATGGGCAGGCTAGCGGCTGCAGACGTAGCGTTGCGCGGCTGCGAAGTCCAACGCGCCGGTGTAGATCGAGCGGCCGCAAATCACGCCCTCGACCCCGCTGCTTTCGACCTCGCAGAGCTTTTCGATGTCGGCCATACCGGCCAGGCCGCCGGAGGCGATGACCGGCACGTCGATCGCCTCGGCGAGCCGCACGGTGGCGTCGATGTTGATGCCGCTGAGCATGCCGTCGCGGCCGATGTCGGTGTAGATCACGCCTTCGATGCCGTAGTCCTGGAATTTGCGCGCCAGATCGACGACCTCGTGCCCGGTGAGCTTGCTCCAGCCGTCGGTGGCGACCTTGCCGTCGCGCGCGTCCAGGCCGACGAGGATGTGCCCGCCGAAGGCGCTACAGGCATCGCGCAGAAAGCCCGGGCTTTTCACCGCCGCAGTGCCGATGATGACAAAGCTCAACCCCTGGTCGAGGTAGCGCTCGATGGTGTCCAGGTCGCGGATGCCGCCGCCGAGCTGTACCGGGATTTCCTCGCCGACTTCGTCGAGGA
>JBFXEK010000394.1:0-2539 GCA_050180155.1 Thiomonas sp.
TTCGCTCGCCGATGTGCTGCTGCACCTGGGCTGGGCGGCACCGGCGGCGTGGCCTGCGCGCGATGGCCTGCTTGCCAGCCTGCTGCACCTGGATGTAGCGCGTGCCGCGGCGCTGCTGCCCTATGTTTTGCTGCTGATCGTGCTGGTGTTGCGCCCGCAGGGGCTGACACGCGCGCTCGGCAGCGACGAGGCGCTGTGACCAGCGCAGCAAAACCGCTGCGCCCGGGCAGTGGCTTGAGCTTTGCCGCGCTGGTGCTGCTGCCGCTGGCGCTGCCACTGCACACCGCGGCGTTCAGCCTGCTGTCGCAACTGGCCAGTGCCTGGCTGTTGCTGCTCTCGCTGGGGCTGTTGCTCACCCGCAGCGGCCTGCTCAGTTTCGGCCAGGCGCTATTTTCTGGGCTGGCGGCTTACGCTGCAGCGCACGCGATGAACGCCATCGCCGCGCACGGCTGGCCGCTGCCGTTCGCCCTCGTGCCACTGTACGCCGCGGTGTTCGCCGCGGCCGTGGCGCTGGCCGTCGGGCCGCTGTGCGTGCGCCGCAGCGGTTTGAGCTTTGCCATGACCACGCTCAGCCTGGGGGTGCTCGTCGCGCTGCTGGCGCCGATGCTGCAGGGGTTTTTCGGCGGTGAAGGCGGGGTGGCCACTGACCGCACCGCCGGGCCGGCGTGGTTCGGGCTGGATTTGCTGTCGCAGCGGCAGGTGTACGGCGTCAGCGCCGCGTATGTGCTGCTGGGTGCCGCGCTGCTGCGCCGGTTCGACGCCAGCCGGCTCGGCCTGCTGGCACGCGCCGTGCGCGACAACCCGCTGCGCGCGGCCTGCAGCGGCATCGCGCCACGCCGGGTACGGCTGGGCGTGCTGCTGCTCAGCGCCGCTCTGGCAGGGCTGTCCGGCGGGTTGCAAACGCTGCATTTCGAGCAAGTCAGCGCCGGGGCGTTGAGTCTGCAGCAGTCCGGCCTGGCCTTGCTGTTCAGCCTGGCAGCGGGCAGCGGTACGGTGTGGGGCGCGCTGCTGGCGGCGGTGATGATGGTCGGCAGCGAAGTCTGGCTGGCAGCGGTGTCGCAGGCGTGGATGCTCGACGTCGCGCTGGCGTTCCTCGCCGTGGTGCTGTGGGCGCCGCAGGGCGTGAGCCAGGCGGTACACGAACTCGCCCTGCGCCTGCGCGCCAGCGGTCAGCCCGATCTGTTGTGGGGACTGGCCGCGCTGCTGTTGTGTGCCGCACTGGCCGTAGGCGGCGCTGGCAGCCTGATCGAACTGCTCTACGCGCTGCGCCAGCAGTTGCACGGCGGGGGCCTGCTGCGTCTGTACGGCCTGCAGCTCCAGCCCGACAGCGCCGACGTCTGGTTCGGCGCCGCGCAGCTCACTGTCACCGCAGGCAGCCTGGCTGCGGTGGTGGGACGGCGGCTCAGCCGGCAGTTGCGCGACGTGGAGGTGCCGCGGTGAACCCGCCGCTGCTCGAACTGCGCGGGCTGACCTGCCGCATCGGCGGCCAAACCGTGCTCGACGCCATCGATCTGCGGGTGCAGCGCGGCGAGGTCGTGGCGCTCATCGGCCCGAACGGTGCCGGTAAATCGACCTTGTTGCAGGCGATCAGCGGTCTGTGCCCGCTGCACACCGGCAGCGTGTGGCTGGACGGACGGCGCATCGACCGCCTCGAATCGGCGCAAATCGCCCGCGCCGGGGTGGCGCGCAGCTTTCAGACGCCGCAGGTCTACGCGCGGCTGAGCGTCGCAGACCATTTGCGTTGCGCCCTCCTGGCGGCGCAGCGTGGCGGCTGGCTGCGACGCTGGGCGGGGGACGACGCACTCGAACACCGCATGACGTCATGGCTGCAGCGCTTGCAGTTACAGGCGGATGCGGGCAAACCCGCCGAGCAGCTCGACGATGCCAGTGTGCGCACGCTGGCGCTGGGACTGGCGCTGGTCGGCGATGCGCCGCTGCTGCTGCTCGACGAGCCTACTGCCGGAATGCATCGTGCGCAGGCGGCGCAAATGGCCACGCTGATCGCGCAGACGGCGCAACAGCGCACTGTGCTGCTCGTCGAGCACGACCTCGATACCGTCTTCCGCCTGGCCAGCCGCGTGGTCGTGCTGCACCACGGCCGCGTACTGGCCGACGGCACGCCGCAGGCGGTGCGTGCCGACCGGCGAGTGCAGGCGGTGTATCTGGGAATGGCGCCATGACGGCGTTGCGCGTGCACGGTCTGTGCAGTGGCTACGGCCCGGTGCGGGTGTTGCACCAGGTCGATCTGCAGATCGACCGCGGCGAACTCGTGCTGCTGCTCGGGCGCAACGGCAGTGGGCGCAGCACCCTGCTCAAAGCGCTGATGGGTTTGATCGCCGCCTCCGGCGAGGTCTGGCTTGCGGGCCGTGCGCTCGCTGGCCTGCCGGCGCACCGACGCGCCCGGCTCGGGCTAGGGTACGTCCCGGCGCGGCGTGACATCTTTGCCGGCTTGACCGTGCGGCAAAACCTGCTCCTCGGCGTCAAGCCTGCGGCCGATGCCACGTTGCCAAGCTGGGACGAAGCGGCGGTGCTCGCGCGT
>JBFXEK010000395.1:0-2538 GCA_050180155.1 Thiomonas sp.
CAAGACCCCGGAAGACAAGCCGGCGCCGCAGCAAATGCAAACCACTGCCTGGCTGCAATCGCTGCTGGACATCCAGACGGAGAACCGCGACTGGGCGGACTTCCTGGAAACCGTCAAGGTCGACCTGGCACCCGACGCGGTGTACGTGTTCACCCCCAAGTCGCGCATTTTGGCGTTGCCGCGCGGCGCCACGCCGGTCGATTTCGCCTACGCCATCCACACCAGCCTGGGCGACCAGACGGTGGCGGCCAAGGTGAACAACACGCTGGTGCCGCTGCGCACCGAGTTACGCAGCGGCGACGTGGTGGAAATCATCACCGCGCCCGCATCGCGCCCCAACCCCAACTGGCTGAACTTCGTGCGCACCGGACGGGCACGCTCCAAGATCCGCCATGCCCTGCGCACCACGCAGCAGGCCGAATCGATCGAACTCGGCCGGCGGCTGCTGCAAAACGCGCTGCGGCACGATCATCTGGACCTGGCCGCGCTCGATGACGCGGTATGGGACAAGCTGCTGCGCTGGACCGGGCTGAAATCGCGCGACGACCTGTTCGCCGACATCGGCCTGGGCAAGCGGGTGGCCGATATTTTGTCCAAGCGGGTCGTCGCGCTGGTGTCGCCGCAAGACGCCTTGTCCGCCCCTCTGCTCGACACCATCGAGCGTCTGGCCTGCCACCCCGGCGGCGATGCTCCGTCCACCTTGCAACTCGACGGCAGCGAAGGCATCTCGGTGCGCTACGCCCCCTGCTGCCGGCCCATCCCGGGCGATGCCATCATCGGCTACCTGGGCAAAGGCGAAGGCTTGATCGTGCACCAGCAGGACTGCGACACTGCACGTCGCCTGTTCCAGAAAGACCCCGACCGCTGGATCGATCTGAGCTGGGCGGCCGAATGCACCCGGCCGTTCGAAACCGGGCTGAGCGTGATCGTGCAGAACTCCAAAGGGGTACTTGCCCGCGTGGCCGCGGCCAACAGCGAACAAGACAGCGACATTGCCCACGTCACGATGGACGAAGATGCGCGGCAGGCGACGACCGAGCTGCGCTTCATCGTGATGGTGCGCGACCGCAAACACCTCGCCGACGTGTTGCGTGCGTTGCGCCGGCTCAAATTCGTCGTGCGCGCCAGCCGGGCCAAGCCCCGCAACAACAACGGCACCGCAGCGCCCTCGGGCTGAATCGCCCGGCGGACTCACCCCGGCCACGCCCGCTGCCGCATTCACTCCTGCGGTGCCGGATAGCGGACTTCGAGCACCTCCAACGTGACTTGGCCCGAAGGCGTGGGCAGGCTGACGCTGTCGCCCTCGCGCGCCTTGAGCAGCGCCCGCGCCACCGGAGAAATCCAGCTGATGCGTCCTTGCAGCGGCTCGGTTTCGTCGATGCCCACGATGGTGATGGTGTGCTCTGCGCCCTGCGCATCGGCATAACGCACCGTGGCGCCGAAAAAAATCTGATCGTTGCCGTACTGCCGGCTCGGATCGACGATTTCGGCGATGTCCAGCCGCTTGGTGAGAAAGCGGATGCGGCGGTCGATTTCGCGCAGCCGCTTTTTGCCGTAGATGTAATCGCCGTTTTCCGAGCGGTCGCCGTTTTTCGCCGCCCACGACACGGCTTCGACCACCTTGGGGCGCTCCACATCCAGAAGCTCCTTGAGCTCGGCGCGCAGACGGGCGTAGCCCTGCGGGGTCAAGTAATTCTTGCCGCCGGGAGGCAGAGGCGGCAGTTGCGCGCCGTCGTCCTCGTCGCTGCCGGCGCTGTCTTCGCGGACAAAAGCCTTGTTCATGGTGTGCCAAGTGTATCCAGCCGCCAACGCAAACCACTGGAGCGGCGGGTGACGCGCGCGATGCCGTCGCGCAAAGTCTGCGCCTGCGCGCACGCCAGGGTGAAGGCGCTGCGCGCGCGGGTGATGCCGGTGTAGAGCAGCTCGCGGCTGAGGGTGGCACTGTACTCGGGCAGGACGAGCACGGTGTGGTCGAACTCGGAACCTTGCGACTGATGCACGGTCATGGCAAACGCCGTCTGCACGTCGGTCAGGCGGCTCAAGCTGACGCTGCGTACCGTCTGCTCCTGGGTAAACGCCACACGCAGCCGGCCATCCGGCGAAGGCAGGACGATGCCGACGTCGCCGTTGAGCACGCCCAGATCGTGGTCGTTGCGCGTGACCAGTACCGGTCTTCCGGCATACCACGCGCCGCGACTGCGCAACAGTCCGCTGGCGTCGAGCTCGCGGGCGATCGCCGCGTTCAGCGCATCCACCCCCCAAGGCCCGTCGCGCACGGCGCACAGCACGCGGCAGCGCTCGAAGGCGAGCAACACCTGCCGCGCCCACTCCGCCCAGCCGGAGGGCGATCCCTCGGCTGGGCCCTGTTGCAGCAGCGCAGCGTAATGCGCATAACCGGGTGCCGTACCGCGGCCGGCAACCGCGGTTTGCAGGAGTTCGCGGTATAAATGCCCGGATGGCGGCAAGTGCCGCACGGCCTCGTCCGGCGGTGACTGCTGCAGGCGCAACGCGATGTCGGCCTGCCCGGGGCGCGCCGCG
>JBFXEK010000396.1:0-2537 GCA_050180155.1 Thiomonas sp.
CAATGGCGTAGAGCAGACCAGAGCGGTCGTGCGCGGTGACGCTCAGAATCCAGTTCTGCCCGCGTTCGTCGGGGCGCAGCCCGACTCGCGGATTGACCGGAAAGTTGCGCACCCGGCGCGACAGCCGCCCCTGTTGCGGCGGCGGTAGCGGCACGGCGCGGTTGAGGGTTTCGCGCAGCGTGGTTTCGATCAGACCGATCATCGCCCGGTCGTGCACCTTGGTGTGCGGCGAAACGACGACGAAAGTGTCCAGCGCCCAGCCGTTGCGCGTGGTGTGGATCTTGGCGTCGAGGATGTTGAAGTTGCGGCTGTCGAAATAGCCGCAAATGCGGGCGAACAGGTCGGGCTGGTCGGGGGCATACACCAGCACTTCGAGCCCTTCGCCATCGGGCGCCAGACGGGCGCAGACCACAGGTTGGTCGCTGGCGGCGCGGGCGTAGAGCTTGCGCGTCTGCCAGGCGATGTCCTGTGGGTCGTGGCGCAGAAAGTAAGCCATGTCCAGCGTGTCCCACAACGGCTGCTGCGCGCCGTCGGGCAGGGCGTAGAGTTTGAGGATGCGCAGCGCCTCCTGCTGGCGCCACTGCAATTCGGCTTGCGGCTGCGGCGTCTGCCCGCCCAGAACGCGCAGCGTGGCGCGGTAGAGGTTTTCCAGCAGTCTGCCTTTCCACGCATTCCACACTTTCGGGCTGGTGCCGCGGATGTCGGCCACGGTGAGCAGATACAGCGCGACGAGATGGCGTTCATCTTTCACCCGGCGGGCGAAGGCGGTGATGACTTCGGGGTCGCTCAAGTCTTCTTTTTGCGCCACCCGCGACATTTGCAGGTGTTCGCGCACGAGGAATTCGGCGAGTTCGGCGTGCTCGGCCGCGATACCGTGCGCTTTGCAGAATTTGCGCACTTCCACCGCGCCAAGTTCGGAATGGTCGCCGCCGCGCCCCTTGGCGATGTCGTGGAACAGTGCGGCGAGGATGAGCACCCAGGGCGGGTCGAAATTGGCCGCGAGCTGCGAGCACAGCGGGTATTCGTGCGCATGTTCGGGCATGAAAAAGCGGCGGACGTTGCGCACCACCATCAGGATGTGCTGGTCGACGGTGTAGACATGGAACAGATCGTGTTGCATCTGCCCGACGATGCGGCGGAACGCCCAGAGGTAGCGGCCGAGCACGCTGGTGCGGTTCATCAGCCGCAGCGCGTGGACGATGCCTTGCGGCGCCTGCAGGATGCGCAAAAACTGCGCGCGGCTGCGCGGGTCGTGGCGGAACGCGCCGTCCATGCGGTGGCGCGCCAGGTACAGCGCGCGCAGCGCCGCGGGCGACAAGCCGCGCGCGCCGGGCACTCGCTGGAACACGGCGAAAATTTCGAGCATCGCCCAGGGCTCGCGCTGGAACAGCGCGGGGTCGGCCGGCTCGATCATGCCGTCGCGCACGAGGTAGCGGCCGTCGGCCACGCCGTCGATGCCGGTGACCGGCTGCGCCACCGCCACCGATTGCGGCCACAGTCGCCCTTCGATGTCGAGCAGGACGATTTGGTTGATTTGCTCGATCGCCTTGGCCGCCCAGTAGTAGCGCTGCATCAGCGCTTCGCCGGCGCGTTTGGTCGGCGTGGGTGAAAACCCCAGCACCCGGGCGACGGCGTTTTGCAGATCGAACACCAGCCGGTCTTCGCGTCGCCGCGCCAAAATGTGCAAATGCGCGCGGATGCGCTTGAGCACCGTCTCGTTGCGTTGCACCTGGCGCAGGATGTTGGCGGTGATCAGCCCGCTGGCGGCGAGCTCCTTCCAGGTGCGGCCGAACCCGCAAGCCTGCGCCACCCACAGCACCACGTGCAAATCGCGCAGCCCGCCGGGGCTTTCCTTGCAGTTGGGTTCGAGCGCGTAAGGCGTGTCTTCGTATTTGATGTGCCGTTGCTGCTGCTCGCGCATCTTTGCCTGGAAGAAAGCGCGGGCGTCGAGATGGCGGAAAAAATCGGTTTGCATGCGCTGCGCCAGCGCGCGGTCGCCACTGAGCAACCGCATCTCCAGCAGCGCCGTCTGTACCGTGATGTCTTTGGCCGCTTCGTCGATACAGGCTTGCGCCGTGCGCACGCTGGCGCCGATCTCCAGCCCGCAATCCCAGCATGCAGCGATGAAGCGCTCGGCGGCGGCGTCGGTGGCGGCGTCGCTGCCTTGCGGCTGCGGTAGCAGCAACAGCAGGTCGATGTCCGAATGCGGAAACAGCTCGCCGCGGCCATAGCCGCCGACGGCGAGCAGCGCCGCCTCGGCAGGCATGCCGGCGGTGGCCCACAGCGTGCGTAGCGTGGCATCGGTCAGCCGTGCCAGGCCGTACAGCAGCGGCGCGATCCGCCGCGGATGTGCGGTGTACGCTTCGAGCAATGCCGCCCGCCCGGCTTTCCAGCGCTGGCGGATCGCCGCCAGGGTGCTGTCGGCAGCGACGTCGCAGACGGACTGTTCGCTCATACGACGCGGACGACAGGGCGCATGCGCCGCGGCCCGGCTCAAGCAGCCAGCGGCGCCTGACGCACGAAAGCCGGTGGCTGCT
>JBFXEK010000397.1:0-2536 GCA_050180155.1 Thiomonas sp.
GCACGCCCAGACTTTGGTCGTTGCGCACGCGCGACGGTGCGCCGGGCTGGTCGGTGTTCGAGGCGTTTTGCTGGTTGACGGTGGGCGCCGATGCGGCGGGCTCGGCAGCTTGTGCCACGGCGCTGCACAGCGTCGATGCGGCAAGCGCGCAAACCAGCGCGGCGCGCGCCGCGCGAGACTGACGCGCCGGAGGGAAAAGGGGGCGGTTGGCCATGGTCGATCGTTCCAAAAAAGGGTCTGCAGGCGATGCTCAGTGCTGGTCGACCGCCGCCGCAGCGGCGGGTTCGTGCTCGTCTTCCCAGCCGGTGATCATGGCTTTGATGTAGCCGGTGGGCGGGTGCGCCGTGGTCGCCAGGTAGACGTGCAGGATGAAGAACAACAGCATCATGTACGCGGCGGCGGTGTGGGTGAGCGCCACCCAGTCGAGCTGCAGACCCAGCGGCGACAGCCGGATCCAGTCGTAGCTGTAGAACAGCAGCAGCAGCCCGCTGCCCCAGATCAGCGGGTTGATCATCAGCTTGAGCCACAGATACGCCAGCCGCTGCAGCGGGTTGTGCTTGCGGTTGGGCACTTTGTGGTACGGGTGGCTTTCGCCGATGAACATGCCGTAGGCGTAGTAGCGCGCCACCACCCATAGGCTATGCGGGCGCAGGTCGGGGATGTAGTTTTTCCACGCGCCAGTGGTGAAGTGCCAGAAGATGGCGAAGGCCCACAAGGTCATCAGCAGCCAGGCGGCGTATTCGTGGATCAGCAACGCCTGCTCGAACTGGAAGCCGCCGAGGTAGCCGTGAATCTCAAAGCCGGTGAACAACATGGTGATGATGAGCGCAGCCTGGCTCCAATGCCAGAAGCGCTCGAAGCGGGTGAACATGTACACGCGTTGGGTTGACATGGCAGTGTCCTTTCAATGACGGCGGCGCAGCCACAGGCCGAAGCGGATCAGGCCGTGCAGGCTCACGCCGATGAGGGCGAGCGCGGCGGCGAGCAGGCCGATGCGCTCGAGCCACGAGTTGTGGTCTTTCGGCCGGCTGGGCATGTACACGCCGTCGATGTTTTGCAGCCGGCCGTCGCTGGTATGGCACTGCATGCACGACAGCGCTTGCGTCTTGGGCGCGACCATGTGCTCGATCGGCCAGTACATCTCGGTTTTGACAAAGCCGTAATGGCCGGAATACGGCAGATGCGCGGCCTTCATCCCGGCGGCGATCGCCGTTTGCCAGTCGTAGCTCATGGTGTAGGAGTCTTTGTCGAAGCCGAAGGAATGGAACACCGCGAGAATGCCGGTCTGGGTGTCATACGGCTGGTTGTTGCGCATGATCTTGAACGGGAAGATCTTGGACTTGCCGTCGGTCGGGCTGCCCTCGATGGCGTTGAGCTGCACCACACCGTTCTTGTCCTTGAAGTTCTGCACCTTCTCGCCTACCGTCATCCAGCGCTCCACGCCGTTGAACCAGCGGTATTGCGGCACGACGTTCTCCTCCCACTTGAAGCTGCCCTTCACGCCCCAGTAGGTGTTCCAGCCATGGCTGTCGTTGATGACCAGCGGCGAGCCGTTGGGCGCGAGCTTGCCTGCGGTGGCGTAATTCCATGCCATCTTGGTCGGCAGACCGCCGCGGGCGTATTCCGGGATGTGGCAGGTTTCGCACGCGATGTCGCGGGTGTGCATGTTCAACGTCGCCGCCTGGATGCGTGCGTTGAGGTCGTTTCCCTTGTGCGGCGTGGCGCCGTGACACGACACGCAACTGGCGGCCTGGCCGTTGTGCGGGCTGCCGCGCATGAACTGCTTGTCGTCGGTCATCACGTCGGTGATGTAGCGCGAGCCGCTGACATTGTGGTTTTCCGTCTTGTGGCATTCCTGGCAGGAAAAATTCAGCCCCTTGGTCGCCATGTGCACGTCTTCGGCACGGGCGGGGTTGACCAGCGAGCTGTCCAGGTCGCCGTGCTTCACGCCGTCGCCACCGCCGCCGTAAAAGTGGCACTGGCCGCAGGTGTAACGCGTGGGGGAGCCGACGTGTTGCGCGATTTTTGCCAGATCCTCCGGTTCGACGTAGGGTTTGTCCGTGCCGTAGACCTCACCGCAACCGGGGCGCACGGCGATTTTTTCCATCGCCGGGTTGCCGCCGATGAACGGAATTTTGTGGTACGTCTTGGTCTGGTCGTGGCACACCAGACAGTCGACGTGATCCTGCGAGCGATGGTCGAACGGGATGAATTTGTCCGGGTCGGTGCTGCCGTAGCCGACGTGGCAGACGGTGCAGAACTGCTCGTTGCTGATCGGGCTGACGCAGAAATTGTTATAGACGTGGTTCTTGCCTACCAGCGTCTTGGTGGCCGGGTCGTACGCCTTCCACGTCCAGTGGATGGTGGACATCACCTGCTTGGCCGCGTCGGTGTGGCAGCTCAGACAGGCTTTGGTCACCTGCTCGGGCGAGGTGAACGGCCCTTTGAGCTGCGCAAACTGACTGTGATCCTGCGGCATCTCCTTGCCGACGCCGCCGTGCTGCACCGTGGGAACCACATGCCAGTCCTGCGCGGC
>JBFXEK010000398.1:0-2533 GCA_050180155.1 Thiomonas sp.
GGGGGGCCTCACGGCGTTGATCGCGCTGCAGGGGTTTTTC
Source organism: Thiomonas sp. (assembly GCA_050180155.1). Taxonomy (GTDB): domain Bacteria; phylum Pseudomonadota; class Gammaproteobacteria; order Burkholderiales; family Burkholderiaceae_C; genus Thiomonas. The sequence continues at coordinate 41 of JBFXEK010000398.1, forward strand.
ACCTTCCAGCGCGCGCAAGTGTGGGGCAATCCGTACCGGCTGGCGTATTTCGAGGCGACGACGCACCCCGAGTCGCCACGCGCCAACTACGACCTGGGGCGATTGAGCCTGATCATCAGCCACTTCAACCCCGATTCGCCCCTTTACCGGCTGGGGGTCGAGCAAGTCGAACAGGCGCAGCGTGTCAGCCCCGACTCGGGCCTGCCGATTTCCGGCCTGATTTTTTCTGCCGCCAAAGCCTCAGCCCCGATCGATCCGCACTGGTGGAACATGCTGCAGCGCAGCGTGACCGGGCCGGTGCTCAATGCGCAGAGCGCTCAAGGGGTGCGCAGCCTGGTCAATGGCGTGATCGACGGCACCTTGCATTTCTCCCCGACCGACAGGAGACGATTGCAGACGCTGCTGGATGCCATGCTGCGGGCCCATCCAGACAACGGCGCGGTGATCAGCATGGTCGCCAATGACGCGCTCAACGTCCAACACGACGCCAACGCGGGCTACCGCTTGCTGTTGCGCAACGTCGCGGTCGCCCCTGACAGCTATCAGGCTTGGAAAAACCTGTTCGACATCCAGCTCGCCGCCGGTCTGTATGGCGACGCGGCCAATGTGCTGCAGCGCCTGCGCGAGCTCGACCGCTTCGGCATCCATCACGCGGAAATCGCGCGGCTTGCCGCCGCGCTGAAGCAGCGCGAGCGAGCGGCTGCCGCCTCCCCACCCGCCGCGCCTGCGGCGGCAGCCGGCGCGGCCCCGACGACCGCCACGGCGCAGGAGGCCGCGCGATGAACCGCCTGCCGTCTGCCCGCTGGCTGCCGTTTGCCGCGTTTGCCGTGCTGCTGGCCGTGGCCTGGCTGGCGTACTGGCCGGGGCGCACCGGGCCCTTTCTGTTCGACGATTTTTCCAACCTCGCGCCCTTGGGCGACTACGGCCGCATCGACACGTGGTGGAAGGTCGTCGCCTTCCTCACCTCCGGCTTTGCCGGCCCCACCGGGCGGCCGTTGGCGCTGGCTTCCTTTTTGCTCGACGCGCGCGACTGGCCGGCCGCGCCCGTGGCGTTCAAGCTGACCAACGTCGCCATCCACCTGCTCAACGGCGCGCTGCTCGCCGGCTTGTGCGCGGCGCTGGCGCGCGCGCTCGGGCTGGCGCGGCAGCCGGCGCGCTGGGCCGCGGTGATCGCCGCCGGGCTTTGGCTGCTCGACCCCTTCTGGGTCAGCACCACGCTGTACGTGGTGCAGCGCATGGCCATGCTCGCCGCCACTTTCGTGTTCGCCGGGCTGTGGGGCTACGCGCATGGCCGCGCGCTGCTGGCCGCGGGCCGCAAGCGCGCCGCGTATGCCTGGATGACCGCCTCGCTGCTGCTGGGCACGCTGCTGGCGACTCTGTCCAAGGAAAACGGCGCGCTGCTGCCGCTGCTGGCCTGGGTGCTCGAAGCGCTGGTGTTCGACCGCCAGCACACCGCGGCAGAGCAAGGCGGGCGCGCTTTTTTGCTGTGGCGCTGGGTATTCGTGCGCCTGCCGGCGCTGGCCGTGCTGGCGTATCTGGCGAGCTTTTTGCCCGGGCTGTGGACGGGCGCCACCGCCGGGCGCGACTTCACGCCGATTGAGCGGCTGCTCACCGAAACCCGCATCGTCTGGAGCTATCTGGCCGACATCTGGCTGGCGCGCAGCCACGACGGCGGGCTGTTCCACGACGACATCCGCATCTCCACCGGGCTGCTGCACCCGCCCTCGACCGTGCTGGCGGCGCTGGGCATCGTCGCGCTGGCGATGTTTGCCGTCGCCTCGCGCTGGGCGCGGCATCCGGTGGTGGCCGCCGCCGGGGTGGCGGTGGGTTTTTACCTCGTCGGTCAGGTGATGGAATCGACCTGGCTGCAGCTCGAACTGGCGTTCGAGCATCGCAACTATCTGCCGGCAGGGCTGATGTTTTTGCCCGTCGGCATCGCCTTGGCGGGGGTCAGCTTGGCGGGGGTCAGGTCTAGCTTTGTAGCAAATTCAACCGCAGATGCTTCAAAGCTAGACCTGACCCCATACAAAGTTTGGCTTGCCATCGCGCTGCTGGCGCTGTTTGCCATCCAGACCGCCCGCCGCGCCGACGTCTGGGGCAAGCCGTTCCAGCAGGCGCTGGTATGGGCGCGCGAACACCCGGATTCACCGCGGGCGCAGAGCTATCTGGCGAACTTCTGGAGCGGGGTCGGCAACCTCCCCGAAGCGGCGCGGCTGCTCGACGCAGCGCTGCACAAGCACCCGCATAGCCTGATCCTGCTGATCAACCGCGCTGGCGTGGCCTGCAGCGAAGGCGAGGCCCCGCCCGGGCTGCGCACCGCGCTGCTGCGGGCGGCGGCTGCCGCGCCGCTGGCGGATAACGTGACCCAATACCAGTTCGGCAAACTGCTCGACGGCACCGGGCAGTGCACCGCGCTCGGCCCGAATTTCACCGCCGACCTGCTCGCCGCGGCGCTGCGCAACCCGCAAAGCGCGATTCCAGAAGTGCGCCGCG
>JBFXEK010000399.1:0-2527 GCA_050180155.1 Thiomonas sp.
CCATCCGGCGTCGAGATAGTCGCGCAGCTGCGCCACCAGCACGGAGGGAGGCTGTGCGGTGTTGTCCCGCGGGTTGCGACCGGCCCAGCTGACGTAAAACACACGCCGCGCCGATAGCAGGGCTTCGAGCATGAGGTAGCGGTCGTCGTCGCGCCGGGCACGGTCGCCCGGGCGGTATTGGCCGGGAGTGCGCAGCAGGTCGAAATCGCTATGCGCCGCCCGCCGCGGGTAATCGCCTTCGTTCATGCCGAGCAGGCAGACGACGTCAAACGGAATCGAGCGCAACGGCATGAGAGTGCAAAACGTGACGCCGCCAGCGAGAAAGCGCCCACCGCCGGCTGCCGCGTCGAGCGCGCCGAGCCAGCCTTCGCGGAACACGTCCAGCGGCACGGCAGCGTCGAATCCGGCAGCTGCACAGTCGTCGATCCAGGTCGACAGCGCGTCGTCCAGGCGGATGCGGGTGAGGCGTTCGTCGCCGTCCTGCGGCTGGCTGATGGCGTCGAGCAGATCGCGCGCCGACTGCGCCCATTGCTGCGGCGTGGCCTGCTCGCTGGCGCGCTGCCGCCAGGCATGCAACACATCGACCAGATCGGCCAGCGGGCCGAGCAGCGCGGCATCGAGGCCGCCGATGTCGTCATACGGCACGATGTCGGCAAAACCCGCCTCTGCGGCGCCGGTGTATCCCAGCAGCATGCGGCGCAGGCCGAAGCGCCAACTATTTTGCTCACCGCATGCGGCCAGCCCAAGCTGCGCGCGGTGCGCCGCGTCGAGCCCCCAGCGCACCCCGGCGGCATCGATCCACTGCGTCAGCCGTGGCAAATCCTGCGGCTGCAGGCCAAAGCGCCGCGCAATCGCCGGCACGTCGAGCAGATCAACGAGGTCCGAAGCCGTCAGCCGCTGCTCGGGCAGGCGCAGCAAACCATCGAGCGCGGCCAGCAGCGGGTCGACGGCCCGCGCTGGCAGGTCGGCGATGTCGTACGGGATGTGGCGCGCATCGTCTGGCGGATACTGGCCGAACACGGCACGGATCGCCGGGGCGAAAGGCTCGATGTCGGGCACCATGACCACGATGTCACGCGGCTGCAGCGCCGCCGACCCTTGCCGTTGCGCCAGCAGGTCGAGCAATTGATCGTGCAGCACCTCGACTTCGCGCTGCGCGCTGTGCGCAATGTGAAACACCAGCGAACGGTCGGTCGCTGGAATCGTCCGCAGCGGATGCTCCGACAGCGGCAGCAGGTCGCGAATGGCGGCCTGCACCTGCTGCAGCAGGGTGTCGCCTGGCGCGTCGTCGAACAGTCCCTCGCGCGGGAATTCGGTGTCGTGTTGTTGCGCCGCTCGCGCGTCGAGGGCATCGAGCTGGCGCATCAAGTCACGCCCCTGCCGTCCCCAGGCAGCCAGCAGCGGGTGCGCGTGCGCGTGCATCGCCTCCAGACTGACTGCGGCCAGATCGGTTCCGCCGCGCGCGGGCTGGCGCGGCGGCGCGGCGCGCAGCAACTCACGACCGTCGATGCTGTCGGCCCAGTGGTAGCGGCAGGGATTGGGCAGCGCCAGCAGAATCTGCGCGTGCCGGGCCAGTGCGGCCAGGGTGTCGAGCACGTCGCGGGGCAGATGCGAGGCGCCAAACAGCACCACGCGCCGCGGCAGGGTGAAGGACCCGGCTGGCGCCTGCTCGAGCGCGCGCAGCACTCGGCGTTGCACCTGGGTACGAGTGCCGGCACGCTCTGACGGGTCGAGCTCGTCGAGGATGGCGCGCCAGAGCTGCGCCTGCCAACGTTGGTCCGCGGGCAGCGCCGTGGCCGCGCCACGGGCGTCGATGAGCACGTCGCACCCCTCGGCCCAGGCGTCCAGCCAATCGTCGCGGTAGATTTGGTACTGATCGTAAAGATCGGCGAGTTTGCGTGCCAATTGCAAGGTACGCCGGGAGTCCTGGCCTTGCAGATAGCCGGCCAGAGGTTCGTAACCCGCCTGCGGCAGCAAACCAGGCAATAGCCGCATCAGCCGCCAGGTGAGCACGGTCTTGTCCAGCGCCGACTGCGATGGAACCTGGGTCGCGCCAAGCACCTGCCGGTACAGCCGCCAAACGAACCGCCCCGGCAGTTCCACCCGGGTGGCGGCGCAGATCCCGGTCTGCGTAGCCAGCGACATTTTGATCCATTCCGCGGTGCCGTTGCTGGGCACCAAGACGATTTCTTCCTCCAGCGGCGCAAGAGGGTGCTGCGCCAGCCACTGCAGCAGCACGTCGCGCAGCAGTTCGAGGCGGTTGCCGTGCAGGATCAGCAAGCCGGGGGGCAAAGACGAATTCATGTGACGCATCAACAAAGCCAGTTGCTATTGTGACGCGTTCAGCAACGCCGCTGCCTGCTTGCAGGCAACCCGCATTCAGCCGTGCTCTTTGGCGTAGTTGTCGTGTCCCGGCTGATTGGTAACACGTCTGTTGAACAGTTCGGGGTGTGATCGCTGCCATTGTTTCATGGCCTGGATGGGGCTGACATGCCCCAAGGCTTTCTGTGGCAGTTGGTGATTGTAC
>JBFXEK010000400.1:0-2526 GCA_050180155.1 Thiomonas sp.
CAGCCCCAGACCGGGGGTGTCGCCCTCCTCGCTGTGGTCGAGCAGCATCTGCATGCCGACGCACACGCCAAATAGCGGCTTGCTCGCCGCGGCCTCGAGCACGGCGTCGTACAGGCCGCAGGTGCGCAATTCGCGCATGCAGTCGGGCATCGCTCCCTGCCCGGGCAGCACGACGCGGTTTGCGCCGCGCACCACGGCAGGGTCGGCGGTGACGACCACGTCGAAACCGGTTCCCGCGGCGACGTGCGCCACGGCTTGCGACACAGAGCGCAGATTGCCCATGCCATAGTCCACAACGGCAACTCGTTTCATCGGTCAGGGGCGAGCGGTAGGCACAAACGCAAAAAACACGGTGTGAGGGCGGTGGCCAGCGGCAATTTACAGCGAACCTTTGGTCGAGGGAATCACCTCACCCAGGCGGGAATCGCGCTCGGCGGCGGCGCGCAGCGCGCGGCCGAAGGCTTTGAACACCGTCTCGCACTGATGATGCGCATTGTCGCCGCGCAGGTTGTCGATGTGCACGGTGATCGCGGCGTGGTTGACCAAGCCCTGAAAGAACTCACGCGCCAGATCGACATCGAACTCGCCGATCATCGCGCGGGTGAACGGCACATGCCAGATCAGCCCGGGGCGACCGGAGAAGTCGATGACCACGCGGCTGAGCGCCTCGTCCAGCGGCACGTAGGCATGGCCGTAACGGCGGATGCCTTTTTTGTCGCCGACGGCGCGCGCCAGCGCCTGGCCGAAGGTGATGCCCACGTCCTCGACGGTATGGTGGGCGTCGATGTGCAGATCGCCCTGCGCCTGCACGCTCAGGTCGATCAGGCCGTGGCGCGCGATCTGGTCGAGCATGTGGTCGAAAAACCCGACCCCGGTGGACAGCCGCGACACGCCGCTGCCGTCCAGATCGAGGGACACTTCGATTCGCGTTTCAGCAGTGTTGCGGGAAACCTGGGCGTGGCGCATGACTCAAGCTCGACGATGGGCGACAACCGACGGACGCAATCGTAACCTCAAGCCGCCGGCTGCCCTGCGGTGAGCACGGCGTCCAGCGCGGCCAGCAGCGCGTCGATCTGCGCCTCGGTGCCGACGGTGATGCGCAAATAATCGGCGATGCGCGCCGGCTGGGCAAAGCGCCGCACCAGCACCTTGCGTTCGCGCAAAGCGCCGGCCAGCGCCGCGCCATCGTGCCGCGGGTGGCGGGCGAAAACGAAATTGGCGTGCGAGGGCAGCACCTCGAAGCCGCGCTGGCGCAGCGCCGCGCTCAGATGCTGCCGGCTGGCGATCAGCCGCGCGCGGGTGGATTCGAACCAGGCGTCGTCCTCCATCGCCGCGGTCGCCCCGGCGAGGGCCAGGCGATCGAGCGGGTAGGAGTTGAAGCTGTCTTTCACGCGAGTCAGCGCCTCGATCAGCGCCGGGTGGCCGAGCGCGTAACCGACGCGCAGCCCGGCCAGCGCGCGGCTTTTGGACAGGGTGCGCACGATCAACAGGTTGTCGAACTCGGCCAGCAGCGGCAGCGCGCTGTCGGCGCCGAAGTCCACATACGCCTCGTCGACCACCACCGGCACGTCGCGGCAGGCGGCGAGCAGCCGGCGTACCTCGGCCAGCGGCAACGCGATGCCGGTCGGCGCGTTGGGGTTGGGGAAAATCACCGCGCCCAGCGGCCCGGCTGCGAGCACGTCGTCCACCGCCCAGGTGAAGTCCGCGCGCAGCGGCACTTCGCGCGTGACGATGCCGTAAAGCCGCGCGTAGACCGGGTAGAAGCTGTAGCTGATGTCGGGAAAGACCAGCGGCGCCTCATGCTGCAGCAGCGCCAGGAAGGCATGCGCGAGCACTTCGTCCGAACCGTTGCCGACGAACACTTGCTCGGGCGTCAGGCCGTGGTGACGGGCGATGGCCGCGCGCAGCACGGTCGCCTGCGGGTCGGGGTACAGCCGCAGCGCCTCGCCGCTGGCTGCGGCGATCGCCGCCAGCACCTTGCTGCTTGGTGGGTACGGGCACTCGTTGGTATTGAGCTTGACCAGCCCGTCGATTTTGGGCTGCTCGCCCGGCACGTAAGGCGTGAGGCGGTGGACGACCGGGCTCCAGTAGCGGCTCACAGCGGCCGCTCCAGCCGCAGCTCGGCGGCGCGGGCGTGCGCGGTCAGCCGCTCGCCGTGGGCCAGCACGCTGGCGATGCGCCCGAGTTTGCGCGCCCCGGCGGCGCTGACTTCGATGATGCTGCTGCGCTTGACAAAGTCGTACACCCCCAGCGGCGAGGAAAAGCGCGCGGTGCCGGAGGTGGGCAGCACGTGGTTGGGCCCGGCGCAGTAGTCGCCCAGGCTCTCGGAGGTGTAGGCGCCGAGGAACAGCGCGCCGGCGTGCTTGAGCTGCGGCACGTAGTCGTGCGGGTTGCGCGCGGCGATTTCCAGGTGTTCGGGGGCGATGCGGTTGGCCAGTCCGCACGCCTGCGCCATGTCGCGCACGCGGATGAGCGCGCCGCGCCCGGACAGCGATGCGGCGATGATGTCGCGCCGCGGCATCGCCG
>JBFXEK010000401.1:0-2516 GCA_050180155.1 Thiomonas sp.
GCCTCACGGCGCAACTGCAGCAGCGCTTCGATGCCGCGCCGGAGTTCTTCTCGGGTGAGGCCGTGGCCATCGACCTGCGCCGTCTGCCGGCCGAGGTCACACTGCCGCTGGACGAACTCGCAGCGCTGCTGCGCCGGCTGAACATGCGGCCCTTGGGCGTCGTGGCGCAGGCCGCGCAGGCTTGGGCCGCGGCTGCCGACCTGCCGCTGCTCGACAGCCGCGAACCGCGCAAAACCGCTGGCAGCGCCGAGCCTGACGCTGCGGCACAGGCGGCGGCCGAGCCGCAGACCGTCGCCGCCGCGCAACAGCCCCCTGCAGCCGAACCCGCCACTGCTGCCGAAACTGCCGCCGCCGCGGCGCAAACCGTGGTCATCGACCGCCCGTTGCGCTCCGGGCAGCGGGTGTATTCGCCTGGCGATCTGATCGTGCAAGGCGTAGTCAGCCATGGCGCAGAGGTCATGGCTGAAGGCCATGTTCACATCTACGGCACGCTGCGCGGCCGGGCGCTGGCTGGAGCGCGCGGCAATACCGCGGCACGCATTTTCTGCACCGGCTTCGAACCGGAGCTGGTCGCCATCGCCGGCATCTACCGCACCGCCGAGCAGGACTTTCCGCCTGCGGTGCGCGGCGCACCGGCCAGCGTGCGGCTGCAAGGCGAACAACTGCTGATCGAACCGTTGGCACTCAAATAATTCACGAAGGACTCGACTCATGGCCAAAATCATTGTGGTGACTTCGGGCAAAGGCGGCGTGGGCAAAACCACGACCAGCGCCAGCTTTGCCTCGGGCCTGGCGCTGCGCGGCCACAAAACCGCGGTCATCGACTTCGACGTCGGGCTGCGCAACCTCGACCTCATCATGGGCTGCGAACGCCGCGTGGTGTACGACCTGATCAACGTCATCCAGGGCGAAGCCAAGCTGACGCAAGCGCTGATCAAGGACAAGCAGTGCGACAACCTGTTCATCCTCCCGGCGTCGCAGACGCGCGACAAGGACGCGCTGACGCAGGAAGGCGTCGAGCGCGTGCTCAAGGAACTCGACGACATGGGCTTTACCTACATCGTCTGCGACTCGCCCGCCGGCATCGAAAGCGGCGCGCTCATGGCGATGCACTTCGCCGACGAAGCGCTGGTGGTGACCAATCCCGAGGTCTCGTCGGTGCGCGACTCCGACCGCATCCTCGGCATCTTGTCGAGCAAAACCAAGCGCGCGATCGAGGGTAGCGAACCGATCCGCGAGCATCTGCTCATCACCCGCTACAACCCCAAGCGCGTGAGCGAAGGCGAAATGCTCTCGCTGTCGGACATCCAGGACATTTTGCGCATCGAGCTCATCGGCGTGATTCCGGAAAGCGAGGCCGTGCTGCAGGCGTCCAACCAGGGCACCCCCGCGATCCATCTCACCGGCAGCGACGTTGCCGAGGCGTACCAGGACGTGGTGGCGCGCTTTCTCGGCGAGCAGCGGCCGTTGCGCTTCACCGACTACCAGAAACCCGGGTTGTTCAAGCGGCTGTTTGGCGGTTGAAGCGGAGACACGCCATGTCATTCCTCTCGTTTTTTCTCGGCGAAAAGAAAAAAACCGCTGCAGTCGCCAAAGAACGCCTGCAAATCATCCTCGCGCACGAACGCGGCGGCACCGGCGCCCCGGCGGACTGGCTGCCGGCGCTGCAGCGCGAACTCGTCGGCGTGATTTCCAAATACGTCAAAATCGACAGCGACGACATCCAGGTCAAGCTCGAACGCCAAGACACGCTGGAAGTGCTGGAAGTGAAAATCGAAATTCCGCCGCACACCAACTGAAGGCTGCAGCCGGCCTGCTGCGTTTCAATGCGGCGCGGTGCTGCGCGCCACGCGGGCGAACAGCGGCAGTGCCAGCGCCTGCGTCAGCAGGCAGAACGCCACCAGCCAGGCGACATCCGCCTGGTACAGCACGCCGATGGCCACGCTGCCGCCAAACCACGCCGCGCCGTACGCCGCGGTGAACAAACCATAGGCCGACGCGCGTCGTGCCGGATCGACGCGCGGGGCCAGCGCCGCGGGAATGATCGACTCGTGCACCCCCATGCCCAGCCCCCACAGCGCCACCCCCAGCCAGGCGACCCAATGGGCATGGCCGAGGAACACCAAGGGGGCGAACAGCGCGCCGGCCACGGTCAGCGGCAGCAGCACGCGGCTGCCGCTGCGGTCGAACCAGCGGCCAAACAGCAGCGAACCGCCGCCGGCCACGGCCATCGCCAGCGCGTAGGCCTGCGCGATCCAGGTGCCAGACACGGCGTCGTGCGCATGCAGGTGAAAGGCAATGAGCGGATAGTCGGCGTACCCCGCGGCGACCAGGCAGGCGGCAGCCAGGTAGAGCCAGAAGGCGTGGCCGTGGCCGCGCTGCGGTGCCGCCGGCTGCGGCGGCACCTGCTCCAGCTCCTGCGGCCGCGGGTACACCCGACGTGCGCGCAGCACCAACGCCAGGTTGATCAGCGCCGGTACCGCCAGCCAGGCGTAAGCCAAGCGGAAATCGTGGCG
>JBFXEK010000402.1:0-2510 GCA_050180155.1 Thiomonas sp.
CCCGCTTTCCCGCCAGCAAATACGCGGCCGACGCGCGCCAGCGCAAGCGCTCCATCGTGAACTCGCTGGCCGAGTACGAAACCCACGTCGCGCTGTTCTACTACCGCCGTGGCGCCTATGTGGCCGCAGCCGACCGGGCGCAACGCGCCATCGAGCACTATCAAGATGCGCCGTCCAACCAGTTGGCGCTGGCCGTGCTGGTGCACGCTTACGGCAAGCTGGGCTTGACGCAGCTGCGCGACGATGCCGAGCGCGTGCTCAAGCTCAACTACCCGCACAGCGTCTACCTCACCGAGGGACTGCCGCAGCGCAACGATTCATTCTGGAAGCTCTGGTGAGCCCGGCGGCGCTGCGCTCGGTGCAACCGGCGGCGTCGGGGTGGCAGCCGCTCCTGCCCTGCCGCCGCCCAATGTGCGCAAAAAATCCAGCGCCTGCTGCATCCGGGTGATGCGGGTCAATGGCGGCAGCCCGGCCAGCAGTTGACGCCCCCAGCCGGTTGCCGTCAGCCGTCTGTCGCAGACCACGAGCAGACCGCGATCGGTCTCGCTGCGGATCAGCCGCCCCGCGCCCTGCTGCAGTGACAACGCGGCCTGCGGCAAGCTGTAGTCGGTAAACCCGCTGCGCCCCTGGGCCTGGATGTGCTGCAGGCGCGCGGCGGTCAGCGGATCGTCTGGCGGCGCAAACGGCAGCTTGTCGATGACCACCAGCGTCAGCCGGTCTCCCGGCAGGTCGACCCCCTCCCAAAAGCTTTGGCTGCCCACCAGCACGGCGCGTGGCGTCGCGGCAAAGCGGGTGAGCAGCGCCTGCTTGGATTCGTCGAATTGCTCCAGCACGGCGCGCGACGGCAGACGCTGCCGCAGCGTCTGCGCGATGACGCTGGCAGCGCGCAATGTGGTGGTGAGGACAAACGTGCCGCCCGGATTGACTTCAGCCAGTTGGGCGGCAAGCGCGCCAACCGCTGCGGAATGCCCGTTCTGGTTGGGCAGCGGAAGATCCTGCGGCACCAGCAACCGCCCCTGCGCCGGATAATCGAACGGGCTGGCCACGCGCAGCTCGCGGCAGCGCGGCGGCACCGCCTGCCCGACCGGGGCGCACCCGCCCTGCTCTGTGGTCAGCCCGAGTGCGGCACGCGCGTGTCGAAAACTGCCGCCGACGGTCAGCGTCGCCGAGGTGAAAATCCACGCCTGATTTTTTTTTGCCACCAACGCAGCGAAAGCCGGCGCGATCGACAGCGGGGCGGATTGCAGCCGCAGATGCGAGTTGCTCACATCCAGCCAGCGCACTTGCCCGACGCCGTCTGGCTGCGCCGGCGCATCGCCCGCATCCTGCCAGTCGGTCAACGCCTGCTGCAAGGCGGTGCAACGCTGCTGCAGCCGGGTGAATTCGGCCGCCGCGTCCTCGTGCGCTGCCAACACCGCCGCCACATGCTGTAGCTGCGCTTGCACATCGTGCAGTGCCACGTCCCAGCCGGGCAGGGCCAGGGCTTGCGCCTGGCTGAGGCGGCCCGACGCCTGAGGCGCCACCAGGCGCAGATCACGCGCGGCGCGTTGCAGCGCGGCGCTGAGTTGCTGCCAATCGACCAGCCCTTTGGCGTGCTGCAGTCCGGCAGCGAGCACGTCGCGGCTCAAGTCGATGATTTGCGCCGTACCGCAACGCGCACCGAGGAACTGCACGCCGATTTCCGCCAGCTGGTGTGCCTCGTCCAGAACCAACGTGTCGACCGTGGGCAACAGCTCGGCCACGCCTTCGCCGCGCAGCGCCAGGTCGGCAAAAAACAGATGGTGGTTGATGATGACCACGTCCGCGGCCATCGCCTCACGCCGTGCCTTGAAGACAAAACAGGATTTGTACTGCGGACAATCGGCGCCCAGGCAATTGTCGGCCGTCGAGGTGACGAGAAAGTGCAGCGGCGAATTCTCCCCCAGGCCGGGCAGCGTGGACAGATCGCCGCGCGGGTCGCTGCGGGCAAATTGCTCGATGCGTCGCAGCTGCGCCTGCTCGTGCCGGCCGTGAATCCACTGTGCTGCCCGCTGTAGACGGTAAAGGCAGACGTAGTTCGAACGGCCTTTGAGCACACAAGTGCGCACTGCTGCGCCCAACGCCCGACGGGCTGCTGGAAGATCCTTGCCGTCGAGCTGGTCTTGCAGATTGCGCGTGGCGGTAGACAGGATGACCCGGCCGCCATGCAACAGCGTGGGTACGAGGTAGGCCAGCGTTTTGCCCGTGCCGGTGCCGGCCTCGGCAAGCAAAATGGCCCGGTCGCTGATGGCCTGCGCCACGGCCAGCGCCAGCACCCGCTGCCCCTCGCGCAACGACCATTGCGGCAGCTCGTTTTGCAACGGGCTGCCAGGCGAGAACAAAGCCTCGCAATGCGCTGCCAGTGACGGCTGCGCCAGCGCATCAGCCGCAGGCTCAGCAGCCATCTGGCGCCACTGCGGGATGCCCGTCGGCACGGCACCTAGAATCCGTTGTCAACTTTGCTTTCCTCATCGGTCTTTTGCATTTCCGCC